>OMIY01000076.1 GCA_900299215.1 bacterium
CTAGGCGGACTCCAAAAAATTGGTATACCCAATTGGCAGTGGAACCCCGCGTGATGCGGCTTCCGCCTCAATTTTTTCAAGTAGCTGAGGAAGGCGTTGTTCCCAAGTGAACATTCGACCGGTTTGGGCCCAGGCCAGTCTCTCCATGCCAATGCCACCGCCTTGGCCTTTGAGATCTGACCGAGACGTCTCCAGTATCATGATTTCAGCTATTTCCTGTTTTTGCCTTCCTCTCTGATACTCGACGGATAGACTAGGTGTGGAGAATCCAGTCACCGGATTTAAGAACCAGCCGGAACCTTGGCCTGCGGCTTTAGCCGCATCTAGATTACGAATCATTATGTTTCTTTCCGGAATGCCAAAGGCCATAATATTTTTCTTATAAGGAAATATTAGCTCGGTACTGGTTACCGAAAGGTTTCTAGCCGCCAGATTTACGTTATTTATCAGAAAACTAAAAATCAAATCGATCAACGCGCCTGTATCAGGTAAAGCGTCACTTTCTATTGCTGCTATCGTAAAATAAGGCAAGACATTTGGGAGGCCTTTTTTGGGGATATCTTCGATGCGAGCGGCTGACTGATAGACATAGGAGGCATGACTCGTCCCGATTAACTCATCATCATAGCGAAGCCCACCATTCGTTTGCATATAGGCTGAGGCCGATGCGCCCTTGCATACTGCGCCGGCCGAAGTGTCGGATAAGATCAACGGTTTGGGCTGTATTTCGCTGTAGCCCAGCTCCTGCATATAGTGATCTAACTTTTGCCTTAGGCGGAGAACCGCGTTCTCAGCAGCTGAGGCTGTTGACTCAGCCAAAGCAACATTAGGCACCCCGAGGAGAGCACCCGACGCGACCACTGCAGCAGATCCCAATAATAGATCTCTGCGAGATTTGTTAATTTCTTCCATCTCTTTATTGGGCGCTTTATGTATGTTAGTGAGATAATAAGCGGATATATTAAATATAAAGGCTTATTGGTAGTAATGGCCGCATGCTTTTTATTCTTTAATTAAAATAATATGTTGTTGGCTGAAGTTAGTTTGTTGGTTGCGCGCTGAACAGCCCATTGATCGTTCCCTGATACAGCACGCCTCCGGGAGCGATGGTTCCCACCATCTGAAGCGTATTGTCGTTGGATGAGCTACCAATTAGGGTGCTACTGATGGGCGAACCTGTTGCGGGATCAACCGTCACCAAGCTATATGCACCGGTATTTGGGTTCACCACTACCGTGTAAATCAGATTGTCCTTAGCGGATAAGCGTGGTACCGATGTCGATGGCAGAGTCTGATTGGACCAGACTGTAGTCAGGCCTACGCCACCTGGGAGAACATCGACGCGTTGCATTCCGCCGACAAATGGTGCGGTGGGTGGTTCACTTGGACCTGTCGTGGCTGAGGGAGGGTACACATAGCCGTATGTGCTTGGAACAAAAATGCTATTGCCCATAGCAATCGCTGAGTCCTCGGTTCCACTATTCACGTTAGCCGTAAGAAATGGAAGCGATCCGATCAGGTTCCCGGAGCGCGCGTTGTAGACCAGGATGTTTTCCTGAGGAGATGCGTTATCGGTGATGGTGAGATACTCATATCCGGTGATGGGGCCAAAAAATGTCGGCGTAGCGCCGGTGCCCCAACTTAATTGCCCAGGTTTGCGAGCAGGCCCCCGATCGTAAGTTTGCCGCCAGACTTGAGAAGCAGTCCCATTCTCCGCCCGAAACAGATAGAGCGCGTATGTAGAGGCCACTGCAACTCCATCTGGTGCCGATGAAATGCTGTTGGCAACCTCTTCCCCAGCGGGCAATGTGAATGAAGAAATTTGACTATTTGAGGGGTCGTAATACCCCACGACTGCGCCTGTAGTCGCACTCGTCCCTTGTGCGGTAGCAAACCACACGCGACCCTGATAATCAGGCACTAAACCGACGACATCAGGGTAACCGATGTTGATGGACTCAGTTACTGTCAGCTCCCAAGATCCATTGGATTGCTGGGTATGAGAAATTCTTTGTAGGTAGCCAGAGGCATTGACCAAAACCAGTCGATTTTGGGCATCGAGGTAAGAGTAAATCCCTCCCGCAAGATCGCTCGTTGTCGATTTAACCAATTTCATACTGGCCAGAACGGCCAGAGTATTGGGTTCTATGAGGTAAACGTAGGGTGTTTGATTCAGGTAACGGGTTCCGACAGCGACCAGAAGTCCATCGCTCCCCATCAAAATGGTCGGAAAAACAGCTGATTGACTGGTCTGAGTAATTGTCAGAGAACCGGTCCCTGGCCCCGAATTGTAGGTCGCGTCAGAGGAAGCAGCATTTCCGTGCATGGTCGATGTCCCCTCAGGACCCATGTAGGGATTTCCTGGAGGAAGTGGCTTGAAGGCCAACTGGCTGGAGGTGTAGCGCAGATTTAAAAGATCTTCCTTGAGGACTTCTTGGGAATTCTTTACGAAGAATTTCTTTCCATCATTCACAACTTTCAAGATTGTTGTTTCAGGAAAGAAATGAGAACCATCAACGTCCAAAGCGTCCGGTCGAATCGTGAAGGTACCTTTGTTTAAGGACTTTATATGAAGCCGGCTGGATGCATCCAACCCCAGATTTGCCTTCACTCCAGGACCGTTGATCTTGATGCCAACCTGGGCGTCCTTTGGCAAACCAGTGACATTGATATCTAGAGTTCCGGCTGGGTTCACTGTCAATGGTGCGAGCAAGGAAACACAAAGCGCTATTTTTTTTATCATCTGCTCCGACATACTCTTAAACCCCGCAATGGCATAGTCTGACTTAGCCTTGTCATGGATTCGGATCGTCTTCCAATTTATTAATAAATTCAACCATTAATTAGTTGTGGTTAAATCTAAAAGGGTTTGTCGGCGATTTGTTACTCACCAAAAAATCAGAGTCGAAGGTGAGGTGAAGTGAATCGCCCCGACTTTCCTAGACAGTTTCCAGCCCAACGAAATATTGCC
>OMIY01000077.1 GCA_900299215.1 bacterium
CCGTGTTCGTCTTTTTTCTCACCATGGCCACCACCGCCGTGTTCGTCTTTTTTCTCACCGTGGCCACCACCGCCGTGTTCGTCTTTTTTCTCACCATGGCCACCACCGCCGTGTTCGTCCTTTTTCTCGCCGTGGCCGCCACCGTGTTCATCTTTTTTCTCACCGTGGCCATCGCCACCGTGCTCTTCTTTTTTCTCACCGTGCTCGTCGCCCTGTTCACCTTCACCGTGTTCGTCAGCTTTGTCCGACTTAGCTTTAGCGGAACCACCGCCGGCTAGGAAGAAGCCAACGCCACCACCGATGCCAAAGAGTGCGAGCACGCCACCGATAATCATAATCAGCAGCTTCTTCTTTTTACTCTTGGCGGCCTCCTCCTCGGGAGAGAGCTCAGGTTTGTCCGCCTTGGCATCTTTTTTTTCTTCTTTTGACATAAGACCTCTTGGCAGCATTAATTCAAGAGCCGTGCCAGTTTTTCCTGGCCACTAGGCGTAAGCTGCCTATCCTCTTCGGAAGGTTGTGGCGCAAGGGTTAGGCACCAGGGGATATGCAATATCAGTGTCAAAAGCTGTCGAATTAGGCATTATTGAACATTGCACGACTTAATAAAGATCTTTGTGTTTTTAACAAATTTGGCGTCACAAAATTGACGCTCGGTGGGCGTCAATTTTCTGGCGTTGTCGCCAAATTATCGACGCTTTTAAAAGTTTTCATTGGAGTTGACATGAGGCTGCCGCGGTATTGGATTAAATACGTTGCATTCATTGCGCTTATCTGCAGATTTTTGCCTTATTCATCATATGCTAGCGCGAAGTCACTTGAGAATATGGCGTCGGGCGGTCACGCATCAACTTTGAGTTATGGGCTGGATACCTCCCTAACCTATGTTGATGCGATCCAGGGAATCAAAGTTTCGAATGCTATTGGGCAACCACTTCTTACCGATTCCAATCTCGGCTCAAATCCCCGTGTACTGGGATTAGGTCGTATGCGAGCTGTTTTAGATTGGCAAACTACCCATGCGGCTAATTTTAGACTAGTGCTCAGACCTGACGCTGTTTCACGTAAAGACGAAGCGGGCACGGATTTCATAGCACGAGAATTCGACACGAGGAGCGGAGACAGCGGCATGAAGCCTCTGCCAACCATAAGGCTGGTCGATGCTTACCAAATGAACTTGCCGATTGCAGAAAATTTGAGTGGTGCTGTTGGCGTCTTTGAGAGTTTTCGAGCAGTAAGGACTGCCTACAAGCCCGTTTTGGGATTTGGACTTGATGTAATCATGCCGGCAAAATTCAATGGCGTGGCATTGGATTGGTCATCAGCCAATACGGCTTTACCGACGGCATCTCAACCTGCTCCCCAAATTGCACCACCGGAGTTTACGGCACAGATTTATTACTTGCTTGGTGACCAGGACCGTGGAGAGCTCATTTCAGCGCACAGTGGCTCATATGATGCGGGTCCATCTGCGCGAGACCCTTACCAAGGGGGGGCAATGTCCTTATCTTGGCGGCTAGGTGAGGCCCTCGAAATGAGCGGTGTCGGTGGCTATCTGCGCGCGGCAGAATTAGGTGGAGCTTTCGATAGCGTTTTTGGTCAGGTCACAATATTGGGATATTTTAATGCACTAAACCAGCATCATCGATTGAGTTTTGACGGCCGTTACGAAAAGGATCACGGTCGCAACGGTGTCGCACCACAAAACTTAATTAGTGGCGATTTAAGTCTGGCCTGGGGCGTTAGTCCTAGCAGTGCTGTGCTGCTCGGCTTTAGGGCTGGGCGCGGGACTAGATGGGCAGCATTCACCAGCCAACGAGCCTCAACTGTAAACCTTCGTGGCTATCAAATGGAGGCGGGCTACCAGGGGCATTTCGATGAAAACCTTGCGCTATCAGTCTTGGCGTCGCAAGAATTTCGATTAATGGGCCGCGGTGACCAAGACCTTGGTGGGTTTCAAGATGCCGATGGTTCCAAAAAAATGATTCATCGGGTGGCACTCGAGCTTACCTATAGTCTGAACTCAAACAGCTGAGGTTAAACGTGTTTACTTTCAGGATTATTGAGATAATTCGCCGTGTCGATCCGGTACTTGCAGTAGGCATTTCGCTTTTCTACCTGAGTTCAACTCAGGCCGTCGGACAAGCCGGGTCATTGGTTCCATCAACGCAGCATTCACCAACAATCGGATTGCGGGTCGACTGCATGCACGATTTCAATGCTACGAACGGATCGGCTCAACAGTGTCTAAGCCTATCGGGGTTGAGACTGGATTTTAGTCAGGAGACAGGCCCGAATTTGAACGCGTTGGTTTCGGTCGATCCTTTTGCAACTCCACGCCCCTCTCGAGCTTACTCACCGCTGCGAGCAAGTTTGCCTAATGCCAGTGACTCAGCCATGGGGATTGTCGATCAAGCCCGACTCACTTGGATGGCTCGCCCCAGCCTTGAGTTGTCACTTAAGACGTTCAGCGGAGCCACTTTATTACCGTCAATAAGTGGACTTGCTATGGCTAACCAACTAATGGATGCAGGTTGGAAGCAGTTGGCTCTAACTCTTGATTACACCTTGAACACTGCTATCCCAATGCACGTAACGTTGGTAGCGGGAAATGGCGAAGGTCAAACCATCCGGCCCGTAACACCGCAGCAATATTTTGGCGTCAAGGCAGAGTTCACCGTCCTGGACCATGTCCGTGTCAGTCTAGCAGGGTCCGCCAACGGCAACGATTTGGGGTCAGAGGAATATGTCTATGCCAGCCACGCTTTGAAGTCTCGATGTGGGATTGATCTCAGCGAATCTGGCAAAGGGGGAGGCCATAGCAATCGCAGAACCGCGGTTGGACTAAGGTTGGGCGGAGCACTGGTTGGTTTGGACGGACTGACCGTTGGGGCGGGATGGCAATCAACTCTGACAAAAGATCTGGTGGCCGATAGCGGGGGATTTCCTTCAGCAACTCAATTAGAGCAAGGCCGTTGCCAGCTTGACCCAGATCTATTCTTTATTGAGCAAGAAGGAATCCAAGGCAGCGTCCAACGGACCACCTTAAACGTAGGGTTTCGGCACAACTTCTCCTCCGGGGTCTTTTTCGGTGGGGATTATTCGACTCGACGTATCACCAGCCAGGGCGGTGGCGTCATTAAGGAATGTGCAATCGCCGCTGACGGTGCCTGCAACGTTAGCAATGAAGGTAATTCTACCCTGGATCAGACGGCTTGGACTGTTGGTCTTGGCACGGAACTTGCGCCAAACCTAGAGCTCTCTCTTGAGTACTACAGTGCCGCTTACGATCGCCATTATGTTAACTTTTACTACCCGGGCGCTGATGGCCATGCCGATCGAGACTTCACCTTGTTCAATGCTCGGTTGGCTTATCGTTGGCAGCCATAATAGTCTCTGCTACGATGACGGGGCGTGGATTCGCTTTTTGTATTGGAGTTGAGATGCGTTTGAACCGCTCAATTGGATGGTTGGTGACAGCGAGTTTGGCAGTTCTACTGGCTTCATGTTTGGAGCAGTACGATCCCAGTCGTTATATTGCAAAGTCTACTGCTGAATGGAAGCAGTCGGTCAAACCTGAGCTGAAGTTGACGGAGACCGGTGAAGTCCCAACAACTGGTGGCGCAAAAGTTGTCAACGCCGAGGAGCGTTTCGCAACCATCTGTGCCAACTGCCACGGACCCAAAGGGTTTGGCGACGGCCCTGGCGGCTTGGCGTTGAATCCTAAACCTCGGAATTTACATGACAAAGAGTGGCAGGCAAAGGTTGACGACGCTCACATTGTCAAGGTGATCACGTATGGCGGTCAGTCAGTCGGCTTGAGCGCAAGTATGGCTGCGTGGGGTTCGATCCTAAGCCAAGAGGAAGTAGTGGCCCTGGTTAAGCTCATACGCGCCTGGGGACAAGAATAACAGCCTAACGCTGGCGCCTGTGAATGGCAGCCGTTTCATTGTGAGGATATTCCATGACTTTTAAGCTACCTGAACTACCCTATGCTCTTGATGCTCTGGCTCCGGTGATGTCCCGGGAAACCCTCGAATTTCACTATGGCAAGCATCATCAACGCTACGTCGATAACCTCAACAAATTAGTGGCAGGATCTGACCTAGAGAAGAAGTCGCTCGAGGAAATTGTAAAGACTAGCAAGCCAGGCGGCGTGTTTAACAACGCAGCACAAATTTGGAACCATACCTTTTTCTTCCTAAGCCTTGCTCCCCATGGTGTTAAGATCAGCGGTAAGATTAAAGACGCGATTGATAAGCAATGGGGTAGCTTCGACAAATTCAAGGCTGAGTTCTCCGATGCAGCCGTTGGCCTATTCGGTTCCGGTTGGGTATGGCTAAGCCAACTTCCCAACGGTACTTTGGCTATCGAGAAGACGAAAGATGCCGAGACACCTCTAACTAGTGGTCATAAGCCGCTGTTGACGCTGGATGTCTGGGAACATGCTTACTACATCGACTACCGCAACGACCGCGCACGGTTCATCAACAGCTGGTGGGATATCGTTAACTGGGACTTTGTTAACAAGCAGTTCCAGGGCACGGTCTAATTATTTGTCGGAATTAAGGGTCCACATTGGGGCCCTTTCCGATTCAAAATTTTTCTCATGGGTTTGCCGCCGCGGGGTTTAGACGCAGCGGTGGATAACCTGTGGATAACTGTTTTTTGGTGCCGTGGTCAGTCTAGATTGGCCAGCTCTTCGGCCCATAGAGACTGCAAACTCTCGCGTTTTCTGGCAACTTGATAGTTTGTGCCACTGACAAGTAGCTCAGGTGCCCGTGGTCGGCTGTTATATTGCGAAGCCATTGAGGCCGCATATGCTCCACACCCTCGGACCATGAGCAAGTCGCCTGGACTTGGTAGGGGGATCATCCGGTCTTTGCCAAGGTAGTCACCTGATTCACAAATGGGACCAACGATATCGCAAAGGCTTGGCACACCTGTGGTTAGGTTATCTGCGACATTTTCAATCGAGTGATAGGATTCGTACAGAGTCGGGCGGACGAGGTCATTCATCGCAGCATCGACCACAACAAAGTGTCGATCCGGTGTCTTTTTGACATTGATCACTCGGGTTAGCAGCACTCCGATGTTTCCAACTAGAGATCTGCCAGGTTCGATGATTAGACTTAATCCGGTTGGTTTGACTTCCTTTATTAAGGCAGCAGCATAATCGCTAACGCTTGGTGGATCTTCGTTACGGTAGCGTATTCCAAGCCCCCCACCCATATTGAGGTGCTTCAGGTCAAAACCGAGTTGTCGCACAGAGTGGCAAAGTTTCGCCATCTGCCTGGCGGCATCGCGTAACGGGTTTAGATCGAGCATTTGGCTGCCGATATGGCAACCCAGGCCAATCAGTTTTAGGCTAGGCCGTCGGCGAATAGCTTCAAACAATTCAGGAAGGTCGCCCTCGGCCAAGCCAAATTTGGTCGAATATAGCCCAGTTGTAATTTTGGCATTGGTTTGTGCATCAATGTTCGGGTTAACGCGAATACTAATCGCCGCCGTCTTGCCACTGGATTCCGCCAGCTGTGCAATCATATCGAGTTCGTAGGGCGACTCGATATTAAACATCATGATGTTAGCCTCTAGAGCTCGCTTGATCTCATGGACTTGTTTGCCAACTCCCGAAAACACAATTTTATCTGACGGAGCCCCCGCCATAAGTGCTCGCTCTAGCTCCCCGCCCGAGACCAGGTCAGCACCGAGGCCACACGCAAAAATTTCCCTCAGGACAGACAGGTTGCTGAGAGCTTTCACGGCAAAGCAGGCTTGAGTTGGATAAGATTTAAACGCTGCCAGCAGGTTCTCGCAATGGGCCCTGAGCATGGACTTCGAATAAACGTAGGCTGGAGTGCCTTCAATCTTAGCAAGTTTAGTTAAATCAACATTTTCACAAAAGTATCGGTCGCCAGTAACCTTAAATTGATCCACGACAATTAACTCTTTTGAAGAGGCCCTGGGCCATTTGGATTGAAAGTTTGAGATCCGTGAGGCTGATGCTCCGGAGTTTGGACCGAAGTTGGTTGGTTATGCGTAGAGTCAACATGGGCAGAAGGTGAGGACGGTGTTGATTCTGTACCGGATGTTGGCGCCTCGCTCGCAGACGGCTCGTCATGATGATGGTGGGAGTCATGCAAGGGATCTAGGTTGCCATGCATCATGCTCTGCAACTCTTGCCGCACATCCTGGACTGGTTGCAGTGCTTTGCGAATGGAGTCAGCCTCCTCCCGCCGCATTTCCTCTTCGGCCTCCCTTATTACTTGCTCAAAACTTGAACGCACGTCGTTGGCAGTCCTCCGCAGGTGGACAAATAAGCGTCCGGCCTGTTTCATGACCTCGGGAAGACGTTTAGGCCCAACCACGACCAAGGCCACAACGGCGATGATAACTAGCTCAAAAAAACCGATACCAAACATAAACCACCCTTCAAAGTCGCCTGGAGCAATTCCTACTGTAGTGGAATCCAGCGTCAACTTAAACTATTACTGTCTGTAATATCGGTAGCTCAAGGACTCGCATGATGCAGAAAATCATAACGTGGAACGTAAATTCGATCGGACAACGTCTATCAAGGCTAATTGCCCTACTGGACAGGTGGGCGCCAGATGTCGTTTGTCTGCAAGAGTTGAAATGTACAAACGAAAATTTTCCATTGGCCGCGATTGAGGCGGCGGGATACCACGCAGCGTTTCTAGGTCAGAAAGCCTTTAATGGCGTGGCCTTGTTGAGCCGCGTGGAACCCACAGAAGTCGTTAAAGGATTCGGGGACAGCGTTGACGATCCACAAGCCAGGTTTATCAGCGGCAGATTTGGCGAGCTGACGGTAGCTTCGGTTTACGTACCCAATGGCCAGGCTGTAGGATCCGATAAATACTATTATAAACTCAACTGGTTAGAACGACTCCGCAGCCATGTCTCCGCTTCCTGGAGTAATCAGGCACCGGTCATTATTGCCGGAGATTTCAATATAGCACCTGCGCCCAGGGACACCCATGATCCCTCGGCCTGGGAGGGCCAGATCCTTTGTTCCAAACGCGAGCGGGCGGCCCTCGAGGCCACGATGGATCTTGGATTTATCGATTCATTTCGGCATCTTAACCATGATACAACTGAGTTTACCTGGTGGGACTACCGGATGCTTGGGTTCCAAAAAAACCTGGGACTCCGCATTGATCTTTTACTTGCCAGTCGCAGCATTCAAACCAGGCTGCAACGATGTTATGTCGACCGGGACGAGCGCAAAGGGGACAAGCCTTCAGACCATGCACCTGTGATTCTAGAACTAAGCTAGGGGCTCTAGCTTAGCTCGCTAAGCATCCGAAATGACCGTCTTAACATAAAATTATCACAAATTGACCAGCTCCAGTCTGGACTGTGCGGAGGTGAAAATGTTAAAACTTCGTAAGGTCGTCGCACGACATTTTCACTACGACAATTCGGAGGTGATATGGATGCCCAGGTTTGGTGTTGCCTGAAGCGAGCGTGTTATAGCGTCATAATGACGATGACTATCTCCTGTGGTCAGCAAACAACCGGGAACCTATCCGCAGTCAGCAGCTCCTCTAAGTCCTATAGTCCTCCGATCTCCACCTCAGGCATCAGCAAACTCATTGGTGACACTCCATTAGCTAACAATCCTAACGTTAGCGTTGGCGTGCCTTCGGCTGGTAACAATCCAGAGATTATGATTTCTCGGAAGCAGTATGTGATTTCCTGGAACCACCAATTCCGCCAGCCGAATTTCGTGGCTTGGCGGCTAAGCAATGCAGATATGGGCAAGGTTCAACGGCAGAACAACTTTGCTGTAGATCCCGAACTTCATCGCCACTTGAGTGAGCGAGGGGTGGGTCGCGCAGTGGAGCCTAACGAATATCAGGGGAGCTGCTTTGATCGCGGGCACTTGATCCCTTCGGCCGACAGGACCGCCAATGTTGCGGATAACAGTCAGACCTTTCTCATGTCAAACATGATGCCCCAGACTGCGCACCTTAACCGCGTAACATGGCAGCACCTGGAGCACCATGCCCGCACCTTGGTGCGCGGTACGAATGATACGTTGTTCATTGTGGCCGGCCCAGTTTTTGCTGAAAGCCCGGGGCACATTGGGCCTGATCAAGACATCGGTGTACCGTCGCACAACTTCAAAATCATCGTGAAGATGGATGATTCTGGAAAACCACAGGTGCTTGCATCCGTGCTGATGCCTAATGTCACCTCGACCGGCACGGACCCAATTGTGGATCATGATCAAGCTTGTGAAGATTCGCATAGCTTTCAAGACAACACACTGGCAACTGAAGATGAATCTGACTGGGAACAGTACAAGACCCCAGTCGCTACGATTGAGCAGACTGCAGGTCTCGAACTTTCGTTCCTCCACTGATTAACGCTAGTGTGCGGCGAGCCAGTTTTGGCCCCAGCTGATATCTACTTTAAGAGGGACTCGAGTCGGTACAGCCGACTCCATGGCGTCTCTTATTAATGGAATGACATATGTGAGCTCTGGCTCTGGAGTGGAGAAGACCAGCTCGTCATGAACTTGAAGTAGCATACGAGATTTAAGGCGTTCCTTTTTCAGCAGAGCATGAACCTTTATCATGGCTAGTTTAATTACATCTGCGGCGCTACCTTGAATGGGTGCATTGACGGCGATGTTTTCGCCACGTGATTGTAGAGCCTGATTGGAATCGCGAAGTTCTGGAATTGGGCGCCTGCGCCCCATCATGGTCAAACAATACCCATGCTTCCTTGCGAATTCGATTAGCTCGTTTGTATAGCTTTTGATCCCCGGGTAAACCTCAAAGTACCGCTTAATGAATTCACGCGCCGCCGTCACAGTTACACCAGTTTGCGCAGCCAGCCGCTGTGGCCCCATCCCATAAATGATGCCAAAGTTTACTGCTTTCGCCTGAGACCTAAGCTGGTCAGTTACGGCGTCTTCCTCTACGGAAAAGATCTTTGCGGCAGTGACTCGATGAACATCCAGCCCTAGCTTAAACGCATTTATGAGGTCGGTGGCGTTAGCAAGGTGAGCAAGTAATCGGATCTCGACCTGGGAGTAATCTGCTGAAATTAAGACATGTCCGGGCTCAGCGGGCTTGAATGCCTCTCGAATGCGACGACCCAACGCCGATTGGATCGGAATATTCTGCAAATTGGGACGGTCAGAGCTTAATCGCCCGGTCGCAGCGACTGTTTGGTTGAAGCGAGTGTGAATCCTGTGAGTTTTGGGATTTAGGTACTGCGGTAAGGCATCAACATAAGTGCTTTTGAGTTTAGACACCGTCCGATATTGGAGAATTAACTCAGGGACTGGGTGAACCGAGGCTAATTGAGAGAGCACAGACTCGTCCGTGGAAAAGCCAGTTTTGGTTTTCTTTAGACGCTTGAGTCCAGCTATTTCGTGGAGTTTCAATTTTTGAAACAACAGGTCCTGTAATTGCTTTGAAGAATTGATGTTGATATTTGATCCTGCAGCATTGTGAATTTTAAACTCAAGGTCATTCGCTAGTTTATCCAACTCATCGGAGTAATCGGCGAGGAGGTCTGCGTCGATAAATACACCTTGCCGTTCCATGTCACAGAGCACGGCTACTAGTGGCAGCTCGATAAGCTCGAGAACTCTCGTTAAATCTAGGTCTTGAATAAGTTTAATTATGGGGCCAAATAACGCCAAGATTACAGCAGCTTTTTGCTGGGGTGTTGCTCCAATTGGCACCGCTATCCCGTAGCGTTCGTGCATGGATTCAAGGGAGTGATCGTAATGGTTAGGATCAATTAAGTAGTCGCAGATTTCCAGATCAATGATCGATTTTGATGGTGAAATTCCACAATTTGCTAGGGCCTCAAGCGAGAGTTTCAAGCCATGCGTGCATTTGGTTGTAGGAAGATCAAAGATCTCTCGTGAGAAGTATATGCCGGCTTCTGTAAGTGGTATCTGGAAGGCAGTTTTCGCGGCTGTGACGAGCGTAATTTCTACAGCGCGGTCGGCAACGATGTCACTACCGGAGGCAGTCACCCAAAAGGAGAATACGTCACACTTATTCAGAGCATTTAGACAATTTTCAAATGAAGCATCATCACTGACGACATAGAGATCAAAAAAAGATGCTTCAGAATTAGTTGTTGGCACTGAAGCTTCAGGTAATTCGCTTTTCGATAACCCGTCTTTAACGCGTTGGCTTAAAGTTTTAAATCCAAGTTTTTGATATAAACTCAGTAAATTCTGATTAGCATTGGCGGCTCGCCAGTCACACCGAATTTGTTCTAGGTTGACCGGAAGGGTTACATCTAATTTTAGCGTCACTAGCTCACGCGAGAGAAATGCATCATCTTTATGCTGTAGCAAAGCCTCTTTTTGCTTCTTGCTAGTTATTTCATCTAGATGTTCGTAGATATTGGCTAGAGAGCCGTAGCTCTCAATCAGTTTTGCAGCGCCTTTTTCACCAATCCCGTGCACACCTGGAACGTTGTCTACTGTATCACCAATGATAGCCAATACATCAATGACCTGATGTGGTGAACAGTGAAAACGCTCTCTAACTTCATTAGGCCCCACTATCACGGGGTTTTCATTTTTCTTGGGGACGTACATGAAGATTTTATCGCTAACTATTTGCATAAAATCTTTGTCACCAGAAACGATATACGTGTGCAAATCCGTAGTGGAAAACTTTAGAGCTGCAGCGGCGATAATATCATCCGCTTCAAGGCCAGGAATTTTTACAAGTGGGCATCCAAAATGTTCAAGTAGGGTGAATATGTAAGGGATTTGTTGCTCAAGGTCAGAGGGCATTTCGCCGCGATTAGCCTTATATGCCGGGTACCTTTGATGTCTAAAAGTCGGCTCCGGCGTATCTGAAACAGCAAGTAGATAGTCGGGCTTTTCTTCTGCCACGAGTTTATGCATAAACATGGCCGAGCCGTAAATGGCTCCGGTTGGAAGACCGGTGCTAGACGATAGTGAGCTCTTGCCAAGGGCGTAGAAACTGCGGAAAGCAAGGGCCATAGCATCGACGATAAAAAGTCTTTTTGGCTGTGACATCGTCCGTCTCTCTGAGGCTGGTTAATAAGTCCAGAGCCACCGTGCCAGGGCTCTACTGCCTTTGACAATATAGCGTAATTAAACTTATAATTCTGTGACTTTAGGAGATTTTATGATCATTGTGACCGGTGGCGCAGGGTTTATCGGTAGTGCCCTGATTTGGCAGCTCAACAATCTAGGTATCGACAACATCCTAGTAGTTGATCGATTGGGTACCGCTAACAAATGGCAAAACTTGAATAAGAGGGCCTTTCGCACGGCCATTCACAAAGACGAATTCCTACCGTGGCTCGAACGTGGAGCCGATGGGGCTGCGGTTGAAGCTATTTTTCACCTAGGTGCTAGCTCCTCAACCACCGAGACCGATTGCGATTATCTGATGAGTAACAATGTTAATTACTCAATCAGTTTGTGGAAGTACTGCACGAGAAACAAAATACCCTACATTTATGCATCGTCGGCAGCTACGTATGGTGACGGAAGTGAAGGATTTAGTGATGAGATGAAGAAAGTGCCAAGTTTGCGGCCCCTAAATCCCTATGGGTTCAGCAAGCAAAAGTTCGACCACTGGGTGAGCTTTCAGACAAAGGCTCCTCCGTTTTGGGCGGGTCTTAAGTTTTTCAATGTCTACGGTCCGCAAGAATACCATAAAGGTAGTCAAGCAAGTGTGGTGCCTCAGTTTGTGCCGCAGGTTTTAAATACGAGCGCCATTAAACTGTTCAAGTCTTACCGTAATGACTATGCCCATGGTGCACAGCAGCGCGACTTCGTCTACGTGAAGGACTGCGTGAAGATCATGGCTCACTTGTATCGCAATGCAGCAAAGGCTAAATCAGGACTTTATAACGTTGGTTCCGGTGAGGCGCGTAGCTTCGCTGATCTTGCCCGGGCAGTATTTAAAGCCATGGATAATGCGGAGCCGAGACTCGAATTTATAGAGATGCCAGAGGCGCTGCGATCCCAGTATCAATACCACACCCAAGCCGAGCTAATGCGCCTTCGTGAGTTTGCTGGTTACATGGAGCCAATGACTAAAATCGAGGATGGTGTGGCGGACTATGTGCGCAACTACCTTCTAAAAAATGACCGGTATCTCTAAGTTTATTTGGCAGATTCTGGCATTTAGTCTGCTAGCAATCTGGCAGCCGCGAGCTTTTGCTGGAAATGATATCGAGGTGCCACGCTATCGGGTTGTGGGAGCCAATTTTAGTGGCTTAAAAAAGACAAGTGCAGATTGGCTTTCGTCTTACATTGATTTGCAATATCCAGTCAGTATGACGCCATCAGATCTTCATGATCTAGAGCGAAAGCTAATGACAACGGCCGTATTCACGAGCGTTGCCGTGTCGGTGAAACCAGCTCAGGTAGGGCAAGGTGATTTTGAACTTCAAATAGCTGTCGAAGAAAGATGGACGCTGATTCCAGTAGTCAGAGGGGCTTACGGTGGCGGGATTCCGCTAAGAGTGCTGGGATTTTATGACGTTCATCTACTTGGGAGGCTGCTCACTGGCGGGGCTGAGACTCGTCAGTACGGTAGCGCTCCTCCGGGCTTTCTAATGTACGGCCGAGATCCGAGATCAGCGGCGGATCGGAACTCTTTCGGCGTAGAGTTTTGGCGCGAATTTAGGCGGCGTCAGATTTTTGATCGCTCAGGTTCGCAGGTTGGAGAACTAAGCACTGATACCGGAATGAGTAGAATCCGCGCCTTGTTTGCCATTGACGATGACAGTGGCGTTAAGCTGCATAAGTGGCGGTTAGGTGGTGACCTTGAAGGTGTGCAGGAAAATTCGAGCCGCTTTCATGAGCTAGCAGGCAAATCAACCACAGGTCAGCCAGCAGATTTATTCGTGCGGAACTCCAAGCGATATCTGCTGAAAGTTTTGCCAACCGTTCTTTACAACGACATTTTAGTCGATCAGTTACATTATGATGGGCTACGTTTGCGTCTGCGTGCCGGTCCCATATTTACCAATGATAAATCGGCAAGCGCTGCAGAATTTGAGGGTTATTACTATGCTATGCTCGGTCAAAACTGGAATTTTGCTAGTCGCGCAGTGATAGGTGCGACAACGATAAATTCGCTGCAAAGTCAGTACTTCCTGGGGGGCCTAGATACGGTGCGTGGTCTTCCAGACAGTTACCTCTATGGTACTAAGGCCGCATTTGCCAATTTTGAGTTACGGCATCTGGAGTTTAAAGCCAAATATCTTTGGTTTCAGACCGCTACATTTCTTGATGTCGGTGAAGCTGGCAATAGTTGGGAGGATGCCGGCAGCAAGCTTAGACTGGCGACTGGGGTCGGCTTTAGAGCCGCTGTCCCGCAGATCTATAGACTTATGTTTAGGCTGGATTATGCATGGAATTTGGTCGGACCAAAGACTCACGGCGTGACGATCGGATTAAATCAATTCTTCGATTCGGTCACGCCGCTGTAATCAGTTTGCTACTAAAGTGAGGTTGCTCCCACGATAGAACGATCTGAGGGTGGAGCCAAGGATGCTACGGGCTGTCCTGCGGTTGCACCAGGCTTTTCTTCTTTAAAGGCTTTGCGCAGGTGTGCAGGCAAATCTTTTTGCATGTCCACGCCGACCACCTTCGATACACCTGGCTCTTGCATTGTGATGCCGTACAGGACGTCGAGTACTTCCATCGTCCGGCGGTTGTGCGTAATGACGATGAACTGGAACTGATCGGACAGCGCCTCAAGAACTCTGTTGTAACGGCCAACGTTAGCTTCATCAAGAGGTGCGTCAACCTCATCTAGGAAGCAGTAAGGCGTTGGTTTAGTTCTCAGCAGGGCAAAGATCAACGCCATTGCTGTCAGAGCTTTTTCGCCCCCGGAAAAGAGATTCATCGACTTCTGGCTCTTGCCTGGCAGGCGACACATGATCTCAACGCCGCCAATCATCGGATTTTCTGGGTTTGTGAGTTCTAGTTTACCTTCGCCAGTTGGGAAGAGAATCGGGAAAAGTTGACCAAACTCAGAATTAATGCGAGCAAATACCTCGAGGAACTTGCGAAGCGACGTTTCTTCAATCTCGGTAATTGCCTCTTTCAAGAGGTCGATACTCGAGAGTACTTCGTCTTTTTGCTTGGTGATAAAGTCGCGACGTTCGCTTTTATCTTCAAACTCCTTGAGCGCCATCATGTTTACGGCGCCCATGCTCTCGATCTTATTACGGAGACGGGAGACTGAGCGACTGCGACTTTCATGATTGAAATCAGGGTCAATCTCAAACTGGAAATTCGTCAGATCTAAGTGGTATTTTTCCTGTGCCTGCTCCATGACGCCGGTGAGCGCCATTCTCAAACGCTCAAGGTGAACATTGCGTTCAGCTAGACCTTTTTGCAGAGAGCTATGTTGTTCGCGGAGTGAGCGTAGCCGATTGTCGATAACTCTGGTTTCCTCAATCAATCCAGCATTGGCTTCACGTCTCACTGCGAACTCTTCTTGGAGCTGATCGCGTTCGCGGATGAATTGCTCGATGGCGCCTTTGGCTTGCGTTGCTTCGGCTTTTGCCGTTTCGATGTCTTGCTCAAGACGGTAGCGTTCGTCATATCGACGAGATAGCTTGTTTTGAAGTAGCTCTAACTGAGCTTTTGAATTGAGATAGCCATCACGCAAGGCCTGTGCGCGCGCACCTGATCTCGCAAGCTCGAGCTTCTTGCTTTCATGTTGCCTACGCACTTCTTCTTTGCGCTCGAGCAAGGCTTCGGCGTCTTGCTCAACGGTTTCAAGTTCATTTTTCGCGTTTGTCAGTTCGCGATTGAGAGAAAAGCGGCTAACGGTGAGGGTCTCTTTCTCTTCATTCAGTTTTTGGATATGTGCCGTATGGCGCTCCAGAGCCTGTGCCGTCGACTGAATGAGTTCTTGTTTTCGATCGTACAGCTGTTGAACAGCTTGTAACGCCGACATCACTTCGAGGACGCCGCGGTTTTGCTGCTGTAACTTGGCATCAATTTCAGCGACAATTTGCCGATCTTGATTGATCTGATACTCGAGTTGATCGATGGCTGCTTGGGCGCGAGCAAGGTCGCCCTCATACTCTTTTAAACTAGCAGCCAATGCTTCGAGTTCAGTTTTGCGACTGAGCAGACCCGAGGCAGACTTGCCACCGATGATAAATTCGTCAGCATCGGAGAAAGAAACGCCTTGTGCTGTGAAAACGATTACGCCATGTGGGAGTTTGTCGAGCTCTTCATCTCCAATGGCTAAAGCTGGCAAAAGATAAAGCCTGTCCAAAACTCTTTCGAGTCCGTCCAGTGAGTCTGCCTTGCCTTCGAGGCTAAGGTAGCGACGCAGTGGCTCAGCGCCGGATACTTCGGCCCAAGCAGCGGTGGCACTCGGGTCAACGACTTCAGCGTGGGACAGTACGCAAACAGGTAGAGTGCTTACATTGTGTTTGTTGGCAACTCTGACCAGCTCGTTGAAGTTATTGAGATCAGCTACTACAAGTCTTTCCGTCCACCGTTCTAAGGCTGCAACCGCCTTTGCCGGTAGCTCCTTGGCGCTAGCTTCAAATCTGATAAAATCCGTGAGTAAACCTGGAGTCAAACGCCCTAGCTGAGGCTCTTTTTCTCGAAGGGTTGCAAGCGTTCCGCTGACATCAGTGGCACCGGCCTCAAGCTCAGCCAGCGAGTTATAGCGAGCGCGTGCGGTATGATATTTTTCTTTGAGCTGATCGCGCTGAAGGTTGGCCTCTTTGATTTGCTGGTAACGCTGAGCGACCTGAGATTCACGATCATGTTTTTCGCGGATTTCAAGATCCAATCCCGCTTGTGTCGCGCCAGCACGTTCTTCGGCAGCTTTTAGATCGACCTCGACGGTCTTAATTTCCTCAACCAAAAGCTGAGAGCGTTCGTTTTCGTGCCGACGTTCCTCTTCAGCCTTGCCTAAATCTTTTTCAACCTGCTCTGTCCGAAACTTATTGCTTTCGATCAAACGCTCAACGTTTCTGATCTCGTCAGCAAATTCGTCCATGCGGCTTTGGTAAACTTGGGCAGCCTCATTGGCACTCTCGACTTCATATTCGAAACTGGCGATAGCTTCGTTGAGTTCGTGCGAGCCTTGCTCCGCTGTGCTTACTTCACGTCGCGAATTTTCTACCTGGGTCTCAAGCACCTTCAGGTTGGCGTCGTCTTCCGCTAGCTCTTCGGCAATAGCTGCCAGACGGCGAGTACCGTACTCAATTCGTTCGCCAGCACTTTTTAACGTGGATTCTCCGCCAGCGATCCGCTCTCGAGAGATAGTGATCTTTTCTTGAAGCGCTTGGACTTCCGGGTCAGCCTCGTCAAGCAGACCTTGAAGCTCGGTGTGACGAGATTCGAGATTGGCTACCTGTGCAAGGACTTCGGCCTCTTTGGCAACCTCATCCTCGTGTTTTTCTTTAATGCCACGCTGCTGCTCGCTAAAGTGGTGATAGTTGTGAGCTAAAAGACTGGTTTCTTCGTCCTTAAGTTTAGTACTAAGCTCACTATACTCTTTTGCCTTATCTACCTGACCGCTTAGTGTCTCGAGGTGTTTTTCAACTTCGATTAAAATGTCATCGATACGGCTTAGGTTGAGCTGAGTCTGAGTTAATTTGCGCTCGGCCTCTTCTTTACGCTTTTTGTAAACGGTAGTACCGGCAGCTTCCTCGAGGATTTCTCTGACGTCTTCCGGCTTGGCATTGAGGATACGATCGACCTGTCCCTGCTGGATCATCGAATAACTTCGACCACCGAGGCCGGTAGTTGCAAAAAATCCGATGATGTCCTTTAAGCGGCACGGTTTGCGGTTGATCATGTACTCGCGTTGACCATCAGCATACAGACGCCTAGTCAGAACAATCTCGGGTTCATGACGATATTCAGGTGGGCA
>OMIY01000078.1 GCA_900299215.1 bacterium
CGCGAATGGCTGGCTGACACTCTGGCAACAGCAGGAGCGACAGTAGAAGCGATCTCAACCTACAGTCGTGTACCTTTGGACTTGGATAACCCTGTATGGCAGACCATTCATGAGCTGGATTTTTCAAAGTCACTCTGGTTGCTGACATCTTCTGAAGCAGTCCGTTATCTAGGCCAAGTGATTAAGGATCAATTTCCGCAGGGGTTACAAGCTGCGAGCGCTTTATGCTCGCACCACAATATTGCGGATGCAGCTAAGGCGATTGGGTTTGGCAAAGTATTCGATTGCGAACCTGGCGATGAGGCTCTTATCAAGGCGAGTTTAGCGTGGCTGACTCTCTAAGGCTTTAAGAAATTTAGTAGAGCTGGTAAGAAAATTTCATTCACTAGGATTGGACGACCCTTTAATTGATAGAGGGTACGACGTGCCCATAAAGGGGAGCTCAATCCCGAGTAGTTCTTAGAGCATTGCTTCCATAAAGCACTACCTTTATCTAAGCGCGCAATATCTCGGGGCGGTTTTGCTTTAGAGTGCATCCTTGTTTTAGCAAAGAGCACTGCCCCAAGAGGTTTTTTACCTAAGCGAAGGACGGCATGATTACTACCGCAGGAACTCAGGGTTGGAATTACGCTATGTGCCATGACTAGAGGAATATTGTTCGCGCATAGCAGTACTTCACGTACTCGGCAGCGCCTGGTTTTAAAACGGAAATAGCGACTCTCGTCGCTGTTCAGTGATTGAGGGCAATCGCGCAAAACTTGAACCTCTAGTTTTTGACCAATTGCCTTCTCAATTTTTTGGGTGAGTGACCCAGTATCGCTAAGCCACTCTTGCCATTTTCGTGGTGCTTGATGGATCTCACCGGAACCGACTCGATTCCATGCAGAACGGAGACGATTGCGATGAGCCATTTTTAGTTGCCGCTGAAGTTCCGACGTTGACTACCAGATTTTGGTTTTGCAAAGCGTGGGCCTTTAGAACGCGCTGGACGTGAGTCAGCAGTACGTGCAGGACGAGAATCACTTGAGCGAGATTCAGAGCGTGCACCTGAGCCGTAACGATTTCCACCTGAGCGATTACTATTAGAGCCACCGCCAGGACGGCGACCAGAAGAGCGACCGCCAGGACGACCACCGCCTCCAAAACTCGGTTTAGCTTGTGGCTCCAAGCCAGCGATCACTGATGCCACGATATCTTGTTGTGTAAAGCGCTCAATGTTGCGGATCTTAGCCCGATCACGATGTTCAACCAAGGTGATAGCAACACCATTGCGACCAGCGCGACCAGTACGACCAATTCGGTGTGTATAGTCTTCTGGTTTCATGGGCAAGCCAAAGTTAATCACGTGACTGATGCGCGGTACATCAATACCGCGAGCTGCCACGTCAGTTGCTACCAAAATCTTGGTATGACCTTTGCGTAAGGATTCTAGGCGACGCATGCGGACGGCTTGAGGCATTGCGCCATGTAAGGCACTAGCTTCGTATCCATTAGCACGGAGGGTATCAGCAATCTTTTCGCTTTCAACTTGGGTACTGGCAAATACCACGGCTTGATCTAAAGTGGCATCAGCCAGGATATGCTCCAGTAATTTGTGCTTGTGTGACATGCTGTCAGCCCAGTGTAGCTTTTGTTCAATGTTGGCATGCTTTTTACCTGCGTGAGCAAGTTCAATACGCTTAGCATCCGCTGTTAATTCATTTGCCAAAGACATGATATTTGGTGCAAAGGTTGCTGAGAACATTAAAGTTTGCTGACGGCCTGCGCAACGTTGATCAATTGCCTCAAGATCATCGGCAAATCCCATGTCAAGCATACGATCAGCCTCGTCAATCACGAGTTGTTTGACACCATCTAAGCGAATTGCTTTGCTATCGCACAAGTCAAGTAAACGACCCGGTGTAGCTACAACTAACAAGGCGCCTTTTAATGCCTGAATTTGTTTGCCGTAAGGCATGCCACCCATCACAGTTGCAATCCGAATTCCTTTCATACCGCGCACGAAGTTCACCGCATCAGCAGCAACCTGCTGAGCTAATTCACGGGTAGGGCAGAGTACCAACACCTTAGGTTGTGCACGACCTGGTACAGGTGAATGGTGCGGATTATCCTCAATCAGTTGATTAATCAAAGGCAATAAGAATGCTGCGGTTTTACCACTACCGGTTTGACTGCTGACTAGTAAGTCACCACCAGCCAAAGCTGCTGGAATAACTTGAGCTTGAACTGGAGTTGCTTGGGTAAAACCCAGTGCGGCAATGTTTTTTAGAAGTGGTGTTGCAAGTGCGAAAGACTGGAATTGCGTACCAGCGTTCTTTGAGTCAGGTGACTCATGTTTAGTTTCTTTAGAAAAAGTCATGCTATTACACATCCCCTTCAAGGGATGACTCCGTATCTTGCACTCATGGTTGTAAAGAGTGCTATGGTCAAAGGCATCGACCATCAGACAGGAGGCAGCGCGTTTTTAAACTTCGGTATTAGTGATTTCTAATACGGTGCGCTGAAATATAGCTGGGGGCGATGAATCAAATTGCTTTAAAAAGCCACTTATTATGACATCTAGAGAGTGTGATTACAAGGGTTTTCCCGAATTAATCACTTGAGACGGC
>OMIY01000079.1 GCA_900299215.1 bacterium
CGCTGCGCGGAGGGCCATCTACGACCCTCCACTAGGTGCTGATGGCAGTAAAACAACTGGACGCGCCCGGCTCAAGTTTCGCTTTCACCTTGAGCCGGACCAGATCTAGTTAGCGCCAGTTGTGGCCCACAATGAGATACGCTTCAATTTGGGGCGCATCCTTTTGCACGCCAACGAGTGGCGCGAAGTCGATGTGCGTCGCCGGTGTTGGGCGCCACTGCAAACTCGGACCTACGGTAAGTTCCGGATGGTAGTGGCCACGAGTTGAGGTGGTGTCGACCCATTCACCTTTAACCTCGGCACCAAGCGAGAGGTTTGAAACCAGCGCGGTGCTACCGAGCGCTGCAGTGACCTTCAACTCGCGCTCTTTGTCTTTACCCCACAGCTCCTGTTCAAAGGCGAGGTTAGCCGAGGCGTGAAGGTTGGGAGCAAGGGTTTCGGCAAGTAGAAGTCTGACCTCGCCATTCGCCGCCTTGTTCTTACGAGCATGATATTCAAAATACCAGGTGGGGTTCAGAGGTAGCGCACCCCAGTCAGCCATCGCCCACCGGAGTTCGTACTGCTCGCCTTCATGATCTGTAAGTCTTTTTTCGCCACGAACCTCATTTTTTTGATTAATGTACAGATCAAGCTGTAGGCGGCCAGGTAAACCGTACTCGACTTCTTCTTGGATTAAATAAGTATTAGGCGTGCCGTCACGGAAACGCTGAGCTTTGATCCAAAGTTCGGTGGTCAGGTTGCCGGCAGGAATCACATAGCTCCGCGTAGTTGGAAACACGCGACGAGTGGTCCACACTGGCTGGTTGTAGGTGCCGTAGGTGGCATCAGGGTTGATGGCACTACCGGCGATATCTATGGTATCAGAGGGAATGTGATCTTTTGTCGCTTTTGCAGAGGAATCTGCGCTTAGACCGGGGTAGCTCCATAATGTTAAATGGGCTACAACTAGAGCGGTTCTGCAAACACTACGGCTCACATTGATCACGTCGGGCCTCCAACTATGGTTGCAAGATGTTTGATTAGGCATAGTCTAGCTAAAACCAATAGGGGCTCAAACTTGAAATCGCCAGAGCTAGTGCCATAGTCAATGTTAGTGCTTGATCAAGAGGATCCATGCAGTCGAGAAAACTTGCGAAACGAAAAAAAATCCTCGTCATCCAACTGCGGCAGCTGGGTGATATCCTACTGACCACACCTTGCCTGCGAGCTCTGAAAGAGGAAGCTCTGGCCAAAGGTGAAGAGTCTCCGGAGGTCGTTTTTCTAAGCCACCCGATGGGGCGCTTAGTGTTGCGGGATAACCCGTATATGGACGAGTTAGTGACGTATCCACCCGATGGTGCATGGCGGGCTGAGTGGACTCTGGCTCGTCAACTACGTTCACGTAGTTTTGATCTAGTGTTTGATTTCATGAATAATCCGCGCAGTGCTTTTTATGCGCGAATGACCGGTGCCCCCGAACGCTTGGCCTTTACGTCGGCGCGCCGTCCGGCATATACGCTCACCGTGCCTAAGCCACAAGATGCAGGCTATATAGTCCGGGAAAAGTTTGAGCTGCTAAAAGCTGCAGGTTTTTCGCCCAAAGATGAACGACTCGTATTTGCATGGACTGACGATGACGCGCAGGTTTATCACAAGTTGCTGGCCGACCGAGCGGAGATTGCCGCGGCGCCTCTGCGTGTGGTTCTAAGCGCGACGCATAGACGCGAGGTCAGACGCTGGCCGCTTGTGAGCTACGCGGCCTTGGCGGACAGATTGGTCAGAGACTGGGGTGCGGCAGTTTTGTGGCTCCATGGCCCGGGCGAGGAGTCTCTAGTCGACGAGGCCATCGCACTCTGCAAAGAGCGCACTTTTAAGATGCCGCCCACCAGCTTTCGCGGGATGGGTGCTTTTCTAGCGCAGTGCGATCTTTTTGTCGGCAACTCCAACGGTCCAAGCCATGTGGCCGTCGCGGTCGATGTGCCGTCCTTACAACTTCATGGGCACACACGAGCATCCTCGTGGTGTCCCAATACCGAGCGTCATAAGGCCGTCCAGTCACCTGAGTTTGGCAAATTGGCGATGCCGACGATGGGTCCGATTTCTGTGGACAGCGTTTGGGAGTGTCTTAGTGGTATGCTCCCCGTTGTGCAGGCGCAAAAACTGAAACGCCAGAGTCATTCTTGATGCTATCGAGCGTATAAGGGGGAAGTTCGTGGTCTCGAACGATCTTGTGTCCATTGATGAATTGCCGGATGGGGTAAAGCTGGTTTTGCCTAGGCGTGAGTTACCACTGTCACTTGTGCGGGTGGCGCGATCGGTGACCGTGCTCAGCGGTGCTGCTGCAGTGATCGGGCTCTCTCGTCTCCTTACGACAGAGATGATCACTTCAAGTATTGGAAGTATTCTAAGTGTGATCGTCGGTGGTATCGGCATATTCTTTGGCTTGCTGCTGTGGTGCGGTCACAGTGTGGTGATTTGTCGCAGTGGGCGTTTACTGTTGCGAGAACAATACGGGCCGTTCAGATGGCATCGTTCGTTTTTGCTAAACGAGCTCAGCAAGCTGCAAGTTTCCACGTTGCCACTGACTGCAGTAAGTAAAGGTGCTTCGGAGAGTCTGGCTGGAGAAACAATCAGCATCTTGGCCGGTGACGTTAAGGACCGCGGACGCCGCGTGCTTATGTTTGGCTACGCTCCGGAGCTACTCAAGGTCGTCGTCGCGAAATTGCCTACTTCGCGCGGTTAAGCGCATCCTGCAGCTCGCGTTCGTCGTAGCGGTAGTAGACGGTTTCCGCTTGGACTATCTGCCAGAGTCCAGGGGCCATGCCGCTGCGCTTTTTAATGTGCTGACGGCGACTGATGTAAACCTCACCGGCCATGTCATCGCGCAGCTTTGA
>OMIY01000080.1 GCA_900299215.1 bacterium
GCCAAAGGGATTGCCAAAGGGATTCTATGTCTAGAAAGAAAAAAGTTAGGAAAATTAAGTACCGCGACATTGAGTTGAACATCATGCCGTTCATCGACGTGTTCTCGCTACTCAATACATTCCTGCTCATGTCGGCAGTTTTTCTGTCGATTGGTATTCTTGAAGTACAGATCCCTTTCCTAACTTCTGCCCCCCCGGAAAAGAAAGAGGATAGTCGTTCACTAGAGATCAAGGTTGACATGGAAAAGACCAAGATCGAAGTGACTGCTGCTTACAATAAGCCACCGATCAATGAGCAAAAGCGTGAGTTCAAAGTCGACAAGGCTGAAATGCCAAATCTACATAAGTTTATGTTAGAACTTAGGCGCAGCAACCCTGAGTCTGACAAGGTCCAGTTTTTCACTGAAGACGATGTGGTTTGGAAAGATATAGCTATGGTCCTCGACGCAGTCAAAGTCAGAGGTCCAACTGATCCTGTAATTGTTCCTGCCGGTGCCTCTGAACTTGATAAAAAACTGGCGGCAGAATTTTTGTTCCCCAAGGTGGTGATGGCTAGCGTGATGCTCAGATAATTTGACCTAATGCCGCAACAGGCGATGGGGTGAAGGAATGGCAGGCGTTTCCACAGATTCCGGCGAATCGCTCAGTTTGAACTTGATGCCGATGTTGGATATTTTCAGTATCCTCATCACCTTTCTTCTCATGAGCTACTCGACCGACCCTGTTAGTTATGACGTCAATAATGGCGTCGAGCTTCCCGAGTCGATTACCCTCTCCACTTTAGACGAAGTGCCCACGATTAAAGTCACCAAAACAGACGTCATAATCAACGACAAGAAAGTGGCATCGATCGTCGGTGGAGACGTTGAGGAATCAGCTCGCAGCCAAGGGGCTGTATTTCCCGTATTCCAAGAGCTACAGAAGCTTGCCGAGGCGACTAAAAAAGTAATCGGTGGGCGCCTTTCGGAAGCTGATAAGGCCAGATTATCAACTCTAACCATGGAAATGGATCAGCAACACAACTTTAAATTGATGAAGCGCATCATGCTTGCTGCGCAGCAGGCGGAGTACATTACTTTCAAGCTAATGGTGGCAAGGCAAGGCGACTAAAAGCTGAGACTAGCGGAGTGACTGGGACTTGATCCGTTTCATAAGAAAAACCATCGATTGCGTCAGTGTGGCCCGTGGTGCAGCCCTGGCTGCAACTCTATGCTTTGGGGCTCTGGCAGCGGAAGCACAGGCCAACGATGAGCGATTTGCTGGTTACGAAATCAGAGTGATTCGACCGCGCTTTATGACTAAATCAAACAGAGTTGAGCTTGGTGGTCAGGGTGTTTTCATCCTCAATCAGTCTTTTATCTACTCTCTGATGGCATCAGGGCTTCTGGATTATCACTTCAGCGAAACATTGGCTTTTGAAATCAATGGCGCCTTTGGGATTTCCATCGATAAGCAGGATAAAACTCTGCTTAAACGTGACTTTCAAATTACTACTCAAATCCTTCGCACCTCGTATATGGCCGCTGGTGGGTTTCTTTACACGCCAATTTACGGAAAGACACAGCTTCCCTCTGGCGATGTGGTCTATTTTGATTCCTTTATTTCTGCGGAAGCAGGCATGACAGGTATCGCATACGATTACGCTCAGTGTGTGGCGCCGAACGTCGATAAGCCTGCCGCTGTCACGAAAAGTTATCCGAGTGCCATTTTGGGATTCGGCCAAAAATATTACGTAACTGAAGATATGGCAGTGCGTTGGGACGTTCGCGATAACTTCTTCGTTTATCAAATAGCCGATGGTTCGTGTAATCCGTCAGTTCCAACAGGCACAGATTTACATCAAAATGTGACTTTACAGTTTGGATTGTCGACTTTTTTCTAGCGTAAATGGTTATCTGAACGGATAGTGGAGAGCGCCAAAGTGCGACAAGGGTTAAAGTACATCGTCAGCTCCTTATTGGCTTTGTCGCTCGGCGCTGGCCCTGTATTAGCCGATTATCGTGCTGCAACGGCTTATTATGCGCGACGCGACTACATTTCAGCGGCAAATGCCTATTTTCAAGCCTCAGGATATCCAAAGGCACCGGGAGAAAAAGAGCGCTCAGAATGGGGTCTAGCACAAAGTTTGACGCGACTCGGTTTTTATTATTCAGCGTCAAAGTACTATTCGGTGATCGTGCGTCGTGGCCCGACTCAGAACAATGTATATTTTGTCAAAGCATTGGAAGAGCTTGGTCGGATTAATTCGACAATCAATCTAGGTCAATCGCACATTGTGCAGTTATTCAAGACTCGCATTGATCCGTCCCTGGTTCCACAGCAGGCGGCGGGATTCTACTTTTACTATCTCGGTATCGAAGCTTTCAATCAGCGCAAATACGAGCAAGCCTTTGCTTACTTCCAGAAGGTTCCAAACGGACCTTACTTGATCAAAGCTCAGTTCCACATGGGCGTCATCTCAAACTTAAGAGGAGCGCATAGCAAGGCGATCTCCTACTTTGAGCGCGTGAGATCAAGTGCTGACCGCGGCGAAGATGGCGAGTGGATTCGAGAACAGGCCAATCTCAACCTTGCTAGGGTTCATTACGAAGTTAAGCGGTACCGCGATTCTATCGAGTATTACGCCCAGATTCCGCGTAATTCTGATAACTGGCTTGAGGCGCTCTTTGAGGCTGCTTGGGCGTTTTTTATGATGCAAAAGCATAATAACACCTTGGGTACCATTCACACATTGCATTCGCCTTTCTTCGAAAATCGCTTCTTCCCAGAGAGTTACATCCTTCAGGCGATTACCTTCCTGCGCCTCTGTCGGTACTCAGCTGTGAAGGATTCTTTAGGTAAATTCAAAACGCGTTACAAAGGCGTTTTCGATGACTTGGCGCGAGTGATCGAAAAGAATAAAGCTGATCCCAAGGGCTTCTTCAAGCTTGTGTATGACTACCGAACTGGATCGTTAAACGAATATCGTCGCGCTTGGGCGATTCTTGACGCTCTTTCACGTACCGATATTTACAAAGAGGCAGGGCAGACTATGCGCTTTGCCGATAACGAGCTGGCGCGACTGTCTCGCTATAGCTCGGTATGGGGGCGCACAGGGTTACAAGATGATATCAGCGGATTCCTCCGTAATAAGAAACAGGCTGCGACGAAAGATGCCGGACGTCGCCTCTTTGATAAAGCCACTGGATATTACGCTTACCTGAAAGAACTCTCAGATCAAACTATTGGTATCAATACCGAGATGGTTCTCGGGCGAGTCGACAGTTTGAGAGCCCAACTTAAAGTCGGTACGGCCGACAAGAAGGCGAACTTCATCGGAGGCCTGCAGGAACTGAACGTATCCCAGGATCTAGAATATTGGCCATTTGAGGGTGAGTACTGGGAGGACGAACTAGGTGGGTACGTCTACAACCTAGAAAGTCGCTGTGGCAAAGGTGAGGATAACGGAGCTGCTGCCAAGTAGTAGCTGTGACAGAAGATTGCTGACCGGGTACCGAGTAGACCAAACTGTGAGGAAGTTATCTTGAAAAGACCATGGCTGACACAAATGATCCGCGTCACGGCGTTAGCGCCGCTATTTCTGGCGCTGTCGGGTACGGTCTTGGCCATCAGTCAAAAGACCTCTCAAGTCAATTTGAGTGATGTTAAGCAGGAAAAGCTCAAAAAGAAGGGTCCTGAAAAGGCAGTATCAAGCAAACTCACTGCCAATGAAGCCTTCATGGTTGCGACAGAATCTAAGCTTATCGGTGAGATCAACAAGGCGACGAATTACTTGGCTGGCCAGTCGGAGCGCATGCCCAAGAAAAGTCAAACTCGCCTAGACATGAAAGAACGCTTGGTAAACCTGAGGCTCGAAGCGGCGGTTTATCACACTAACCAAGAGATGCGTAAGTACGAGAAAGCTTGGGACGCCTGGGATCGCGGTGGACGCAAAGGGCGAGAACCCAAACTTGATGAATCGGAATCAAAGAGTCAGTGGCAAAGCCTAGCAAAAGACGCCAAAAATCTGCTTGCTGAGTATCCAACCGCCAAGAATGCCGACGTGACAATGTTCAACATGGGACTCGCATACAACGTGCTCAATAAGGGTACCGAAGCTGCGAAGATTTTTAGCCAATTGATCACGAAGTTTCCTAACTCTCAAAAAGCTGGTGACGCCT
Source organism: bacterium (assembly GCA_900299215.1). Classification (GTDB taxonomy): domain Bacteria; phylum Bdellovibrionota_B; class Oligoflexia; order Oligoflexales; family CAIYRB01; genus CAIYRB01. Next base: position 4,161 of record OMIY01000080.1, read on the forward strand.
ACTACGCCCTCGGTGATTACTACTTCGAGGACATTCAGTACAGTAACGCGATGAGCAACTACAAGAATGCTCTTCGTTTCAAGCAAGCTAAGTCTTACGCATGGTCTCTTTTTAAACTTGGCTGGTGTAGCTACAACTTAGGACAGCACAAGCAAGCTCTAGCTTACTGGAAACAAACGGTGACAGAGGCTAATCGTAATGGCAAAGCTGGCATAGCTTTGCATGAAGAAGCTCTGCGCGACATGGTTTATGCTTTCGCTGAGTTAAGAGAAATTGAACCAGCGATTGCCTATTATAAGGCAAACGGTGGCGATAAATTTATCGGCAAGTTCTTGTTGCTGCTCTCCGATACCTTTTCTGACCAAGGTCAATTCGCCGAGGCAATCAAAGTTCTGAGGCGCTATCAGCAGGTGGCTCCACTGGCCGAGGACGTACCTGATACCCAGAAAAGCATAATTGCACTCTTTTACGAATTGGGACGTTTCAACGAAGTATGGGTCGAGCTGGATCGGTACCCGAGGCTCTTCGGGCCTAACAGTCCTTGGGGAGATAAGCATAAAGACGACAAGAAGCTCTTTGATGAAACGCAGCAGACTATCAAGGACCAAATTGTCTACTACTCCAAATTGACTCACAAGAATGCTCAGAAAGATGATAACAAACGCGGTTATGCCGAAGCACTGCGCGGTTACGCCTTATTCTTGAAGAACTATCCCAAAGCAAGGGAAGTAGCTGAAATCAAGTACAATATGGCCGATATTTACTACTTTACAAAGCAATACCGTGAAGCTGGCAAGCTCTACCTGGATATTTGTCTGATGGGTAATGAGCGAGCAGTTATTTTCGACCC
>OMIY01000081.1 GCA_900299215.1 bacterium
TTATAAGCAGCTTCAGATTCCTGCTTATGCTTCAGCAGCTCATCGGCAGCAGCATTTGCCGCAGGTGCTCCAGCACCGAGATTCACTGGTGGAGCATCTTTAGTCAGATTTCCGTTAGCAGGAGCGTTCGCATTCGCCGCGTTTTTTGGCGCATTTGCTGGGTTAGCAGCAGCCTGATTGGCCAAATTAGCTTCGATATTGGCGGCATTCGCATTGGTAATGTTTTGGGCACCAAGATTAGCGGCGCCATTGGCCAAAGCTGCTTTGGCTGCAGCGTTTGCGTTGAGGTTGGCATTGGCAGGGACGTTATTAGCAGGAGCGGCCGCATTGTTTGCAGGAGGTACCGGCGCATTTGCTGCAGGAATTTCATCTTGAGCAACACCAACCAAAGTTAAATCCTCGATGATCACTAAACCGTCGACTTGATCATCAGCTCGCAACCGAACATCAAATTTATCGATAGTTTCCGAACTGTTGCCCTTGCCGTTATCGAAATCCTCTAATTTACTGTCATCGTTCTCCTTGGTTCCACCATTGGCTGGTGGCGCTGCAGGCGGCGGCATTTGTGTTGGAGGCACAGTCATCGGCATCACCGGTTGACCCATAGGCATCACCGGTTGACCCATAGGCATCACCGGTTGACTCATTGGCATCGCCGGTTGACCCATAGGCATTGCTGGCTGACCCATGGGCATCGTCGGTTGACCCATAGGCATCATCATAGCCGGCGCCATCATCGGCGCCACAGGAACACCCTGTGGCTGCCCTTGCACGGGCTGTGTCGGGATTGCCATACCAGGTGCCGCCACCGGCGCCGTCTGAGCTGCAGGCGCCGCTGGGGCAGAGGCGGCAGCAGGCATTGCAACAGCAGGAGTCGCCAATGACGGCGCCAGCTGAGGCACCGACCCTGGATCGACAAGAGAGCCAGCACTTGCAGGAGTATCACTAAATACAGTTGCCCCAGGATCATTGATAAATGGCTTCGGTGTTGCCGGGCCTTCGAATTGATCACTGCCGCGTACCAGATCCGGCATTAGATTTGCTGCAGCGAGAAGTTGAGCTTGTCCGACTGGAGCATCACCGATCGTGTTGTTGCCAAAATAACGATCCGGCAGGGCAAACGTTAACATCACATGCCCAGACTTCGTATAGAGCCGCGGTTTAATGGCATCGCGCATAGTCATTACGACGTCGACATCATCAACATTCTTTCGCAGGCGGATAAAAGCGACCGGTGATTTAAACTCCCTAGCATCAATGTCACGTCGAATCTTTTGCCGCATACCGGCACCAACAAACCGCACCACAAGCTCTGGTTGCCCAGCCTTATTGACCTCTTGGAAGAAATTAAATTTAGGCTTACCAACAGTTACCATTTCAATACGTACGATCCCCTCTTTTTCCAGGTAATCGTAGCCCACCCAATGCAGACGCGGCTTTTCCGCAATCCCCGCTGAATTAGTTATGGCAGTGGTCGCCTCCGCGGATTGCGCTTGAACACCAATAGTCGACGGCGAGCTTACCGGTGCTAGTGCTACGGCCCCAGCATTGATCGGTGCCGTCGCTGCAGCGTTTGCCCCTACCCCCGCAGAATTGCCCAAACCTAAGGATTGATTTGCCTCCAGACCTTGCGTGGGCGCAGCCGGATTGATCGCCGCATTTACAGTATTCGTGAGCGGATTTGTGGCTTCTGGCGGCATGTTTGTCGTTTGTGCCGCGCCACTCTGGCCGACATTGCTCTCAGCAGGAGATTCACTGACGTCATCAAAGTCAGCCTCCTCACCGCCAGCCCCGTTGGCGTTGAGCTGATTTTCAGATGCCATCACATCGTCACTGCTTTCTTCTTGAACTTCACCGTCCGAAGCGCATGCACATAGACCTAAAATCGCGAATAGCGGCGGCCAAACTCTGATCATCGCTCACCTCCGTCTTCCGCATCTTGATTCTCTTCTGGCAGTGCCTTATTTTTCTCATCTATCGCTGCATCATCTTTCAGAACAGCTTCCTTAATCTCTTTACCCAGCTCCCCAAGTTTATCTGCCTCTTCGACGTCTTTAGGCTTCTGTTCGGTTGCCTTTTTCTGAGCAGCTTTTTGTTGCTCGTTTCGAAATTTATTCGGATTGTTTCGTCTTTCTTCCTCAAGTTTTTCTTTGGCTTCTTTGGCCTTACGGTCTTTCTCCAGCACTTCGTCAAAAGTTTCTTCTGCATTCTTATCGACGACCTTCGTACCTTTCTCACCAGGCTTGGCCACCAACACTTCGTTTTTGCTCTTAGGACCTTTATCACCGAGGTATTTGTCGGTATTTATGTAGTGTTCCTTACCGTTGTGTAAAATTACAAATTCACGCACAGTAATTTTATCGGAACTTATACCTATGACCTTACCGAACTGATTTCCAATAAGACTACCTTTTCCAATTACAAATGCCTCACTACCACCGCCAATCTGCTTATCGACACGCACCATTGCTTTGCGTTCACCAGATGATAGCTGCCAAATCCCGATCACTTTGATTTTCCTTAGATCGTATTTTTGCAGAGGACTAACGATCGCTTTCTCAAAATCTCCAGCCTTTTTCTCTTTTTTAGCTGCATGCAAAACATCGAGTGACTTCAGAGATCCGTCTTCGTTAATCGTCATCGGTGGCAAAAATGGATCATCTTTTCCAAACGACACGAATTGAAAATCAATTTCTGGCTCTATGATATCTTCTATTTTCGCCACATCAGTCACATCTGTCGCACCCTTGGTTTTTATACCTTCAGCTTTGTCTACTTTGCCGTTCTTTTTAGGAGGAATTTTAAAGCCCTTTTTCGTCTGTCGGGTAACAGCCGCCAGAGTAGGCGCGGCGAAAGTCAAACAACTATAGCTGAGTGACATCAAAACTAAACGAGGCAAGATTTTTCTGGTAAGCACTGACAAAGCTACATTTCTCCATTAAATCATATTTTTAAAAGGCCGAATCTCGCCCCATAGCCACTCTGTCTATGCCGCGATATGGTATTTGAATGGCAGCATTACCATCACCACCGTCGGCCTTTTTGTTTTTCTTACCGGCTTTTTCCTCTTTAGGTGCTGCTCCGTCGCCATTACCAGCTGGGGCGGCAAACTCGTTTGAACCCATGGATCGATAAACGGCCATGATCACCTTCGTCTGAACCATGAGATTCTCACGGGCCATAAGAGCCTTTTTATATTTTGATAAATTCTGCAACTCGGCTGGATCTTGTGGCGCGGTTCCATTTATGGTCTCACTATCCTTACGCGCGTCCGCAACTCGCATCCTCTTAAGCTCGATCCCTTTAATAAAAACGGTTCCCTCTAGGTGAATCAAGCCATTCAAAAAGTCTGCAATTTTAGCGAATGTACCCGAAACATGTACGTTAATTGGCAGCTCCACATAGGGATAAGGCTCCTGTTTTTTCACCTCTTCTTCAGGTGAAAACTCTTTAATTAAAACTCCGGAACCGTTGGCAATCGTCGCAACCTTTTCCAAGGTATCTTCCACACGATACTGGTCAGGTAATTTTCTTTTTGCTTTAGCTAGCTCTTGCTGAGTGAATTGAAGGTCTTTTTCAAGTTTTGGCAAATTTGCGTGCTTGCTACTGGCATCGCGAAACTTACTTCTAGCCTCCTCAACCTGCTGTTCCAAACTCGCCACAGACTCCTCTAAAATCGCTCCCTCGTCGAAATAGATATAAGCAGCAGGCATAGCACCTATGACGCCCATTGCCAGCAGACGCCCCCAGAGCGGCAGAATTTTATAGCGTTCACGAAGTTCATTTAGAGCCGACATTCAAAACTTTCTCTCAAAAAAGTTTCTTTTTTGAAGCAGATTTGAGCACTGATGTTCCTATTAGTTCATCGTTAATCTCAGGCGGATCCTCAAAAAACGATTGCAAGTTACTTGCCTTTTCAGACATAGCGTTTTCAGGTTTTTCTGAGATTATTCCTACGATTTTAAACTGCGGATAAATATTCAGCTCATCAAATCCGTCAATGCCTTCGTTCACGGTTTTTGAGGTTTTGAGAATAATCTCTTCAAAGTTTATTTTTGTTCTTGGATCAGCAGACTTCTCGTCCTGATTCTGTGTTGACCTCATCCCAGCTATCATTTCTGCAGTTAGTATGTTGTCGAAAGCCTGACCTTCGATTGAAAAAGCATCAGTTTGAGATTGTTTATTTCCGCGCTTGTCGAACTGAGCGGCAAGATCAGAATCTTCTTTTCCAGCATCCCCAAGAGTTACGTGAGTCAACCAAAGACCAGTAGGCTTTAAGTTTTGTAAATGCTCTAAGGCGATCACCAACTTATATTTCCCAAGCTTCGATACAGTAATAGCCTGCAATGCACGAATTTTTGTTTCAAGTTCAGCTATATCGCTACCGAGGTTTTTGAATCTTTCTAGATCCGGAGTTAACTTGTTGGTGCTCTCAACTTTACTTTGATGTTCAGCAGTCAATGCGTCGATTTTTTCGCGGATCGTATCGTGATAACTATTCACCGCAATAAACGCAGCGATCGCGACGGCAATCAGCACAAGTACATCAGGAATGTACCAATATTCGTTTTCCAGCTCGTCTACGGGGCATAAATTAACCTTGATCATACTAGGCTTGGTCCCCCATAGTGCGGAGTCCCAGTCCTATACCGACGCCGTAAACTGCTCCCTGGGCGAGTAGTTGTTCCATGCGGAACTTTTTCGCGTCGACATTTATTTGTTGGAACGGGTTGATAATCTGTACCGGCACGTGGAGTGCTGCCGCAATGGCAGCATCAAGGCCTAAGGTTCGCGATCCACCACCGGTCAAAAACACGCTCGACACCACACTACCAGCGCCAGAACCATGCAAAAAGTAATCTATGGCTGCCTGAACATCGGCAACTAAATGCTCATTAATCTCAGCTATGACTTTTCCAGCCTCTGGTGGCAAATCACTACTTCCAGAGGATGCAGCTATTTTGAGAGCTTCGGCATTCTCACGATCAATGTTTAAAACTTCGGCAACTCGTCTTGTGTATTCTTCCCCGCCCATGGGGACATCGCCTGTGTAAACATACTCCCCATTTTGCATCAGCATGACCTGCGAAGCTGAAGCACCAATTTTTAGAATGGCTGAGAGACCGTCGACTTTACCGTAGTTATGCTCAAACATATTAGCCACGCTAAAGGCGTCACATTCAACCACGCCTGCTCTCATACCCATTTTGTGCAGAATTGTGATGTACTGTTCAACAGTTTCGCGTTTAGCACCAACAACGAGGACCGATTGAGAGTTGCCTTCAGTGTTTTTCCCAACGACAAAGAAGTCCAAATATATTTCGGACATATCAGCCTGGAACTGCTGTTCTGCCTCAAAATAGACTTGTTCGGCGAGCTCGCTTCCTTCTTTAGCCTCAATTTCAAGACGCTTGATGAGGACAGCACTGCCGCTGACGCAAAACGCAGCTCTTCTGCCGCGAGGACGGATCTTAAGTTTGCGTAGCAGTTCTTTCAGTTTTTGCTCGACGATCGCATTATCCTGAACCACTCCATCGACCACAGCACCGAGTGGAAGGGTTTCGAGTCCTAATGTAGCTAGTTTTTTCTGCTTACCACCAACGAGCTCTACCACCTTAATGGCAGATGAACCGATATCTATGGCGATGAGGGAACGATTGAACATGATGATACCGAGTGGATTAGATGGACTGATCGAGTGGAAAGAGATGAAAGAGATGAA
>OMIY01000082.1 GCA_900299215.1 bacterium
AGAGTTTTCGCGTCGCTCAGAAATGCGCATGGACTTGAACACAAATGTTATTGACGCAAAAGGAACACATGCCATTTGGAACATCAGCAGTGTCATGTTTTATGGCAGCGAAGGACTAGGCAGCTGTAAGTCTAAAATCAACCAAAAGATTGAAACCATTGCTGATGGCTGCTTGCAGGTATCGAGAACAGCATTCAACGTAAAACTTCTCGCTGAGGACACGGTAGTCGGCGAAAGCAAGGATTACGACATCCAAAAGCTATCGAGCAAGGGAATCGTCAACAATAGGTCCGACGCCTTAAACAAATGGTCCAGTGCCGGAAGTATCTCTGTCGAGCAAAACGACTGGACCGGTTCGGTCGTCTATGACGGCGGGCAAGTAAACCCAAGTTACACAGTAAAGAATGCTACAAGAGGTGAAATCAGAACCGGCAAGGTCAGCCCCGCGGCCTCAAAATAAGATAATTAGCGGACGACCGGATTATCAAAAATGCGGGCCGTCCGTCTCTGTCTTTCCTGCATAATGGCATTATGGGCTTCGATACAGTCCGGTGAGTTAATGAGTAGCCCATCTGCAGTATGACAAGCCGCCAAATGATCGCTAGGTTCGTTAAGCGTTGCGCAGGCCGAAATTAATGCTGTTGCGAAAATGATTGGGGGGAGTATGCGGAAAAACTTCATCGTGTTTACCTCCGTCGACTCCCCCTAATTGTCTAGCGACTGACCAACCAAGTCAAGATGACCGAGTCACCCGAAATAAAGTTGGTCAGTGGGCCAAATTATCTTAACGGGAAGCTGTGGTGACGGTGGCTACTAAGCCAGTAGAGGTATTACCAGCCTTATCGGTAGCACAGAGGCGGAAGCGGTAGCTGGTGCTACGACTCAGACCAGTGATCGTTGCGCGGCCAGCAGTGGTAATGGGCACCACCGTACCAGATGAGCATGCTGCACCAGGGGACGAGAAGTTGCCTCGTGTGTAAACTAATTTATACGAGGCCACTCCCGAGGTACTGTCGGTGGCATTAGTCCAACTCAGGCTCACGCTGGTTGCCGTCACACTGCTGCGCAGACTACCCATGGTTGGGGCTATAGAATCGACTATGATCGCATCCGACACTGGAGCGCTCATAACATTGCCGACAGCGTCTTTAAACCAAGCGTTTACCGTGTGAGTACCTTGTGTGTTAGCAAGGGTAAATGACTTGGTATCTTTAAAGGCTTCCCATGAGGTGCAGTTAGCCGATTCGGACACACACATCTCGCTAACTCCACTGGTGTCAGTCGCCGTGAGTTTTAGGGTCACACTTAGGCTGCGCGTGTACTGGTCGTTGTTGTTGATGACCACCGATCCGGTGGGAGCATCACTGTCGCTGGACTGAATGAAGCTCACTAAAGCAGTTGAATCTGGATTGGTTATGGTCAGTTTACCAGTGCGACTACCCTGAGAAAGGTGACTCGAGAGCGATACAGAAACGGTTTTAGTACCTGTGCCGCTTGCAGAGCCGCTAGCGATCTGGAGCCAGTCGCTATCGCTACTAACCGTCCAGGCACAGTTGCTGCCAGTACTCAGGTTCACACTGAAATTACCGCCTACCGCGCTCGCATTGACCGTAGCCGGCGTCACACTGATTTGGCACGCGCTTACTGCAAGGGCCTTAACTAGGTCAATCCTAGGCTTGCTGATACCGCTGCGGTCATCTTTTACTTGTTTACCTGTCGAGATTAGCCTTGCTTCAATTTCTGAAGGTGATTCCAGCGCGAATTTTGCACGTAGTATGGCCAATGAACCAGCAACGTGAGGCGTTGCTTGCGAAGTACCGCTCATCGTAACTCCGGCCGCAGTGATCGAAACTCCGGGAGCGAGTAGCTTGACAAAATTTGGCACGTTAGCAAAACAAACAACTTTGTCGGCAGCTGTGGTGGCGTCACTACAATCACCCCAGCTCACTGAGCCGTAATTGCCATCGTATACTGCACCTACAGATACGGCAGCCGGCGCACAACCAGGAGCAGACATCGAGTCAGTATGTCCTTCGTTACCACTGGCAACGGCAGCAAGGATCCCTGCGTCACGGGCATCTTGCAGAGCGACAGCCATAGGGTTTGAGTCGCAGGTCCGGTAGTAGCGACCACCACCGAGACTAAGGTTCATGGATGCAATGGCATAGGTATCTTTGTTGGCAATGACCCAGTTGATCGCATCGACAATGGTGCTTGTGTAGGCGTAGTCACCATCAAAAACATCAAGGGCCAGTATTTTAGTTCCTGGTGCCAAATCAGCAACTACACCAGCTACGTTTGTGCCGTGACGAATTGGGTCATCTAGAGTGTTGTCTTCAACGTCAAAATCCCTTGCGAAACTGACTCGACATTGACCAGTTGGCAGTCCTGGCGCGGTACACGAACCAAAGGTTGAAAGGGTGTAATCTACGCCAGAATCAAGGATGGCAACCGAAGTTCCCGTGCCGTCAGCACCTGAAGCGACTGCTGCAGGTTGACCAATCAGAGGGAAGCTTTGTAGATCGGATCTTTTGATTTTTGCATCACGCATCACTCTGACGACGCGATCGCTGTTACGGAGCACATCGAGCGCAGCTTGCGAGTTAATCCTGACTTTCAGGATCGGAAGGTGTTCGTAATCTTTGTCGACAGTAAGATCCGAGGCAGTCAATAGACCTAACAGATCTTTCTTACTTTTACCGTAGGAAATCGCACGCTGAAGCACTTCGGATCGTTTCAACGCGCGTTTTAACTCGGTTCTATTAAGGACATCAAAAGCATCGCGCAACACCACAATGACACGTTCATCATTTCCCAAAAGCGAAAACGAGGTAACGTCATCTGAATCAGCTGAAGGTGCCTGTAACTCGGGCGCCCCCTTAATCGTTACCTCGCCTTTGACATCAGCAAGGCCGGACTGAGTCCCTTTCGCGCACGACGCACTCAATAAGGGTAGACCAGCACCTAAAATCGTTGACCAAACTTTAACACTTAATCCGAGGGAGCGAGGAGGCAACAGGTTTCGCATCAGACAGTATTCCCCAAAATGTGGTGGTCACAGTGAGTGACCGTGGGGCTGCCTGTGCAAGAGCGGGACTCATCGCTAACAGACCGAAACCTGGTCTGTTAACGGCAACTGAGTGTGTACACTGGTTGCGGTCCTGTCTATATTTTGGACAAATTAAATCAGTCAATAAACCCGAGTAGGACGCACTCTCGCCGTTCCTCTCGGTCGCTACTGTTTTGCAGCGCGCATCTTTGTCCACTGCAGTCGAAGATGGCACCGTAACCGCGACCGATGTTTCTGCTACAAAAGTCTCGACCGCCCAAGGTCGGCGCAATCAGACAGGTTTCCTTTAGATCGGCTGCTTTTTTCGCGCACTTGCGCGTGCCGCAGGCAACCATCGGACCATAGCCCATGCCACTATTATCAACACAACGACCGGGCTGCGCGCTGGCGTCAGTAAGATTCATATTTGGCTTAGGATGATTGAGGTCTAAAACTTCGGTTTCTCCCGCAAACTCAGCCTTCACGTATCGGGCGATACTGGGTACTTGTAGATCGATGAAGCGGGTGTCCCAGTAGCCTTTGTCCTCAAGTAGACGCCCACTTTGGCCTAGACCAACTAGTTCAGAGCGATGGTTGTAGAGAGGCCCACCGGAATCTCCCTCATTGATAGCGGCATTATCACTTGGGTTAACTGGCTGCTCGGTGGTCAGCTTGATCATGCGGTACGGACCTCCGTACCAAAAGCCAGCGATCTGATTTTTGCCAATGCGGCGTACACCCAAAAGATCCCATTTCCAGTTTGGTTCGCTACCACCGTAGCCCACCATCGTTACTGGTAGGTCCGACCAGTCCTCTTCGACGGCGATGGGCGCAATCATATTAGGCGTAGCCGTACCGCGCGGAAAATGGATAAAGGCGATGTCGGTTGGCCGCGGCGAAGGTTCGTCTATATTGAAGTCAGGATGAACGGTGTAAAGAGTAGATGATGGTTTCTGCCCTTGCCAATGCGGCGCCTTGCCAAAAATAACGAAACGCTTGGTCCCTGGTGCAGTTGTACAATGCCCTGCTGTCACCAAAAGATCTTCACGAACAAAAGTGCCAGTGCAGTAAATCAGCAGATTATCAGAGGCGCTCACTGCACCCAATGCCACAGTGGCGGGAAAACTACTGTCGTCCTTGGTACCGCCAACCACCTTCATATCACTGCGCCCCGCTGTTGATTTGCAGGTAACGCTCAAACTCTGAATCACAGCAACCAAAGCCAATGACGAAAAAATATTACGTTTAGTTGTCATAAGGGGGCTCGCAAAAAAAATTATGGAGCAGTGAACTCAAAACAATCCGAGTAAAAATAAACGTCCCGCCGCCTAGTAAGTCTGAGCGGCACACCCATATAGTGCCACCAAGCAAGGCGCATGATCAGGCGCGACAAGCCACCTATTGGATAGGCATTGAATCCTTCGTGGTGCGCCTTCAAAGTGAGTCCTAGGGATCTAGCCACTTGGCTAAGATCAGAAAAGGCCGGCCCCATAATCTCTTTATTGACCATTAGGACTAGACTTGCTCCAGGGCTAGCAAGATTAACCGCCAGCCGCAAGAAACTCGTCGCACCATCCAAAGTGTAGGGTGGATCGAGCACGACGATGTCAGCCTTGATGCCGAGGTCAGGAAGCTGCCTGAAATCGGCTGCAAGTGTTGTCGGCACCACCGACATCCCCTCGGTCTCGCGCCTAATGGTAGCTAGAAGCTCAGTGTCGCAGTCTGCAACAGTCACTTGCGCAAAGCCACGGCGGCAAAGTTCAACAGTCAGCATATCGTCGTCACCTAGGATCAGTACGGACGACGTTTTTGGATCGTGACCACTAAACAGCGAAGCTCGTTTTACCCGCGTCGCGATGGTGCAGGGCAGCTGGTTGAAGCGTCTGAATAAACCGCCGAGCTGCTTAGTCTGATAGAGTTGGCCAGTGGCTTCGTCAGTTCGATCTTTTTGATTATGTCTCCAAAGCGCCTGAAGATAAGTCGTCTGCTCACTGCGACTTAGGCCAAGCACCTGCCTAGTGGTGGCATTGACCGGCAACGCACGTAGCAGCGGGCCAATGATTGGGTCCTTACTCGCATAGAGTCCCAACAGGTGGCGAATTACGCCCTGACCATTCAGCATTCAAACTCCGCAGTGGGCAGCAGGTGACGGGGAGGGAGAATCTGGTCGATATTTCTTTTATAAATATACATATTTATCGCCCCATTTTTCAATCATGAAGGTCCAAAGCTATGAATCACCGCCCATAGGAAGCAAAATAAGCCTAGTCCTATCAGGAGCTTGCCTCAATTCGCGTGGTTACGTCATCTCGCCCGATCCGGGATCATTCCATTACGTCTGGATTTACGCCTGCAATAATTCCTCGATATCCGTGCCTGATGCCTTAAGATCTCCCAGGCGGGTCAATGCTAACAACAACCCAAACTAAATCCTTAATCTAGGACCAGAACCATGCAGAAAGCTCCCCAACCAGAATCTTCTGGATTCGTGAAGACGCTAAACAACATGGGATATATGACATCAAGCCTAGACCCGTTCTCGCGCCAATTCGTAGAATTCGCCCTGCGGTCCCCAGGCCCCGCTTTAGACGTCGGGGCGGCGTATGGCGTCGCATCACTTGCTGCATTGGAATTGGGCGCAACTGTGATTTCGAACGACATTGATGCTCGCCACCTTGAGGTCCTGCGCTCTCGAGTCCCCGCAGCACAGTTGGATCGCCTGACGACTATAGCTGGTGCTTTTCCCGGTGAGCTGAAATTAGGCAAGGGTTCCATTGGCGCGGCTTTAATCGCCAGGGTATTACATTTCTTTCCTGGTACACTCATCGATCAATCTTTCGAGGCGTTATCGGAATGGCTTGCACCGGGCGGCAAGGTCTTTATCGTTGCCGAAACCCCATACCTCCGCAATTTTCAGAAGTTCATCCCGGAATACGAGCGTCGGCGCGCCGCGGGTGATCGCTGGCCCGGGTTCATTGATGACGTGCAGGCGCTCGATCCAGAACGCGGTAAGTTTCTACCAAAGACTATGCATCTACTCGACCCCGATGTCCTATCGCGCAGCGCAACTCAAGCCGGCCTAACCGTGGAAAAATGCCAAACGATCAACCGGACCGACTTCCCTGATGATCTTCGGTTCGATGGACGAGAAAGCGTAGGGCTCATTGGGGTCAAAAAATAGTGTTTCTGCAACATATTGAAAACTAGCAGTACGGTGCGTGGATTTCTTACCACCACGTAGTAAGTAGGCCATCGTCGCACCTATGGAACCTGCCTACCTGGTGTGACGAATAGCTCATTCAAAGCATCTCGCCAGTGAATATGAAGAACTCCATCTTCGATGCTTCTAATTTCATCCTGTGAGACGACTATTAATATCGGACTATCAAAGTCATCGCGGAATCCCTTCAGGTGCCGCGCATGGGTCGCGCTTTGTAAGGAGCTCGATTTGATCTCGATAAGGACTGTGGA
>OMIY01000083.1 GCA_900299215.1 bacterium
CGAGGTCGTCAAGAGCACGCTGCGCCCGGATCTTCGCCATTGGGAGGAGCTTCCAGCCGCGATTGTCATTTCTTCAAACGCGGGTAACGGGTCTTCAACCTGCCACAAAGCTGCCGAAACGCTCAAAGTGACACCAATACTACAGTCCACTTGAATCGCTACCACACTAAGAGCGTTTGGTTATCTTGTGTTTTATTGCAAATAACCAATACCAAAAAAAATCATTATTATGCGTTGTTAACCTCCCGGCAAAAATTGCCGATAACAAGTCCGGGAGGACCCATGGGGATATCACGCCCGAATTATCTAAGTTCCGGAAGGTTGGTGCTAGCTACCTTGGCCGTGGGCTTTTTGCTAGGCGCAACCCCCGAGACCGTCGAGCAACCTTCGGAACCCCTACCCTACCCAGCTGGCCTCAGCATGCCTTGGCGACTACTCAATATCGACAGTGAGGAAGCAGCCAGGACGCGTCCAGCTCTCACGGCGAGCGCAAAAAGTTTGGCATCAAGTTGGCTAACAGCGCCTGAGTCTGTCACCAAATTACTTACGCGGATCAAACCTACGCGCAATAATCAGCGCATCACTGATCAGATCTTAGCCGGTCAACCAAAGTCCTCAATCGGCACTCCATCCATCACGGTCGAGCCAAGCTGGTGCTCGATCATGAACCGCCATCTGTTTTTTGTCACAGTCACCGATAGCAAACTAAACACGGTTTTAGGATCAGCACATACAGCTATCAATAGACGGGACTGGGCTAAGCTCAAGACAAAGCAGCAGATGACAGATTTTTTGACAGGCAAGCTTCAGGATCTAACGACTGGAGCTATAAGCAAGGCAACAGCAAAACCAAAGTTATCGACAGACGCTTTACACGTCGGACTAAGTCTAGGCAAAGAGGTCACGCGAGTTGATGAAGGCAGTAGCTGGTGCCTGAACCAGCTAGTTGAGGAAAAACTTGCGCCGGACTTCACCGTGGCTCGCTCTCTTGGGCACGATCATCTCGGTTTACTTCGAGACTTACTTGGTCAACCTGCTGCACTTAGGCGCCCGACTCGGATTTTAGTTGGCAATTGGACGCACGAGGATACGGAAGAATTTAAACCTGCAGTGCCGGTCAAGTTTACGTTTAAGGCCGCACTACTTGATTCTGTTTACGGTAAACACATCCACGATGACTATATGGGCGAATGGCTGGGCCGAGACGGTCCCGAGTCTACCATCGACTTGACCGGTCCGGGTTTTGATAGCCTGACGGTACTTCTCAGAGACGAAGCTAAGACGCTACAGCTCAGCGACCTGCCGCAAGTCGTCAAGCGTGATCGCGCCTGGGTTTATCTTGATCGAGGGCGAGCTTGGGGCCTCAAGATGAACGATCGGCTCGTTGCTGAGGTTGACGGTGAGATCGTCAAGGGTCACGTCGTCCACTTTTACGGGCCCGAAGCAAAGTTGAAATCACCACGCGGCTTCCCTGTCGAGGAGGGCGCTGTGCTTTTTATCCGGCTAAATCAAAAGCTGCCGCGAACCGGCACGACCTTTAAATTCGATCCCCGAACTTTCCCAACTAAGTATCCACCGTGATTGGTACTTCTGCGATGACACACAATATAAATAAAAAATTTATATATTTGCTTGCAGCAATTACTTTGTTTGCGGTTGCGACAGTAACTAATCGCGTCGAAGCCGTAAGCCGATGCCGCGCTCCAAGTTGGTTTACTGGTTCAGATTTAGTTCGTGAGGGAGACCATCTCATCGTTAGATGTTCGGCCGTCGCGATCATCGATGAGATCGCTGAGATTAAGGCGTCGCAAATTTGCGAGAACGAGGCTATCGCCGAGTTCCTGATCAAATCTGCGAAAAACCGCCCAGCACGCCCAGAGAACGAGGTCGGTCCCCCAGCTGATTTGGCACCACCACCCTGTATCATTGGCCTTGGCTGTGATTCACCCAAAATGCGCAGCTGCAAATCTGAGGACGAGGTCACAGTATGGCGCCGCTGTAGCTATAACATCGGCGCTGCACATGAAGGCACCAAAAAGGAGTGTGGGGTTGCACCGCCGCTGGAGGATCCAAAGGTCGCGACCAAAGAGGACCCCACAGACGCGGCTCGGACGACGCCACCACAGGAAACTTTGCCTCCTCCTGGCGACGCCACTCCGGCTGAGGCCAAGACCACATCACCGGCAAATCCCCCGGTATCTGACTTTTTGTTAACGATCACAACCAATCCGATCTGCGACGAAGTGCTCATATCTGGTGCTACTGAACGCCGCTATCAGTGTCCATCGACGCTGATGGAGATTCCAATCACAGCTGGTGATGTCACCATCACCGTACGCGCAAACGGTCGCATGGATAAAGTCATTCCAGTTGAGTCGCTTGGCTCCGACAGACGCCTGGACCTCAGCCTGGAGCCCAGCCAGGAGCCCGCAGCAGGGCCCGCAGTAGCGCCAGCACCAGGCTCAGCGCCACCATCAACGCCAGAGCCAGCATCTGCGCCAGCGCCGTGATACTGACTACCTAAATGTCTACCTTATTGGCCAAGGGCCTTGGGCGCTCGAGCCTGCCCAACAAAACCTGCAAGCACGATCACGGTAATTACGTATGGCAGAATCTGGATAAACTGCACCGGCACCTTACCCAGATACTGTACCTCGATGCCTTGTAGGCGCATTTGCATGGCGTCAGCTAGGCCGAAAAAGAGACAAGCAGCCAGAGTTGGGAGCGGCTTCCATTTACCTAAGATCAGCGCTGCTAACGCGATAAAACCGCGTCCCGAAGTCATATTCCGTGAGTAAGACGACGACAGGAATATCGAGAGACTTGCACCACCAACGCCAGCAAAAAAACCTGACATCAGCACAGCCGACCAACGTACTCGTCGTACGTTGATACCACCCGCGGCCAAAGCGGCCGGGTGCTCACCCGCAAATTGCAACCAAAGTCCACCGCGGGTCAGTCTAAGTGTCAGTGCAATCACTACCGGTAATAGCAGTGCTAGAACAATGGGAGCGTAGGCGAAGCGATGAACGAGATCGATAGCTGGCGTTGAGCCAGTAACATCATAGAGAACCTTGGCACAAAAGGGCGGCAATCCGTATGCCAGCATGTTGATACCGGTTCCCGCAACGATTTGATTGGCGCGAAGCGGCAGCACGATCCAGCCATAAAATGCAGCCAGCATGAGTCCAGTTGCGCCACCAGCAATCAGACCTAGCCACGGTGACGACGAACTATAGGTCACAACAGCTGCAGCAAAGGCACCAACCAGCATCATGCCTTCAAGCGCAATATTGATCACACCGCTGCGTTCACAGATGAGGCCACCCATAGCTGCGAAGATCAAGGGGGTCGCCAAGCGTGCTGAGGCTCCTAGGATATCGAACAGGTAACTATCCATGCGCCTTATCTCCACCCTTGGCTAAGCGTTGGCGGCGAAGCTCCTTGATCCACGACCACGCGCCTTCGGCCGACACCGCTAGAACCACCATCGCCTGGATCAGACCTGCCAAGTCTTTGGTGACGTGGTCGGTTTCAAGATCAAGTTCAGAGGTTCCTTTTTGCAGTACCCCAAACATCAGAGCGCTAGCGATCAGTCCCAGCGGATGCGCCCTGGCCATCAGAGCCACAGGAATTCCTATAAATCCATAGTCGGGCGAAAATCCCAGACGAAAACGCCCACTGTTGCCGCAGATCTCTGCGACACCAACTAGCCCTGCAAGTCCACCACCGATAGCCATGACCCACAGCTGCGTCAGCCGCGTGTCGATTCCAGCGAATCGTGCGGCTTCAGCATTAAGGCCGGTTGCACGAAGCTCAAAGCCGCGCACGGTGTATTTGAGTCCCAGCCAAATAGCGCCAGCAATGATCACGGCTAACGGTAAAGCCCAGGTCACAGGCGCTCCACCAAACACCGAAAAAGCATGCCAAAGATAACTGACACCTATCTTTGCCGACTCTGGATTTTGAGTATCGGCACTAGGCAGTAGCGTCAACACCATCCAGCTAGTCAAACCTGCTGCGATGAAGTTTAGCATGATGGTAGTGATCACCTCGTGACTGCCGCGGTAGGCCCTAAGCCACCCGGCAATCGCCCCCCAGAGCGCACCGCCGAGGAATGCTGCCGCCACAGCCAGCACTGCATTATATGGTGCTGGGATAGTCGGAAGGCATACACCTAGCGCAGTCACCGTCACTGCTCCCATCAGTAGTTGACCTTCGGCCCCGATGTTGAACAGACCGGCGCGAAAAGGCAAAGCCACAGCTAAACCGGTAAAGATTAGTGGCGTCGCATAGAACAAGGTCATTCCAAGATCGTAGGATGTGCCGACCGCACCTTGCACGATGACCACAAACACTTGCCAGGGATTTTCTCCGGCGAACGCCGTCAAGCCCACCCCAATCAG
>OMIY01000084.1 GCA_900299215.1 bacterium
AAACGATGCAACTCTCGTATAGACGCCCGGCTGTCCGACCTGAGCGCAGCCTTCACCCCAACTCACGACTCCGATCAGGCGCGAAATACCATTGGCATCAGAGACAAAAAGTGGCCCTCCTGAGTCACCGTGACAACTATCGATACCACCAGCCTGGAGATAACCCGCGCAAAATTGTCGAGGGCTAAGACGCCCATATCTACCACCCAGGTCCTTACAAACCTGATCAGGAATCAATGGTACGGTAGCGACCTGAGGAACAGTTGGAGTGAGGTTGCCATAGGAGCTACGACTACCCCATCCCAGAACTTGCGCTTTTTCTGATGGGTTCTCGGGCTGATCAACCAATATGGGCGTCAAATCAACTGAGGCCGGCGTTGAAGTCAAAGAGCCTTGATCGAACTTGATGAGTGCAATATCGGCACTCTGATCACCATGGAGGTAGTCTGGGTGTATCTCGATCTCCAGAACCCTAGCTCGCGGAGCGTCAAAAAGACGGTTAGACCAATCTCCTGACTCAACCACCCAAAGATCGCGACTCTTCAGCTTAAGACAATGACCAGCCGTGACTGCTAAGCCAGGCTTAATTACAGTTGCTCCACAAAAGGGGCCTTTTCCACCGTCCTCGAGCAAAGCAACAAGGAAATGATGCTCGGAGTCTTGAGAGCCGCCAATAATCGCTGGCTGTGAATCAGGTATACTCGCTTCCAGCGTCGTGCTTAGGAAAAACGGCAGCAGTGGAGCCAGTGTCAAACCGTAGGTTTTCATGGTATCTCATCCTTGAGAAAGCGCAAAACCAGGTATAGAACTTGTGTAATCCATCATACACCGCTCTCTTTTTTCACAAACAAGCATTCTTTGCCAGTAAAGCTAATGTAAAGATTTAGCAAGCCTGACCCACCTGTGCTACACTCTTGGTATTACAAGCTAAATCAACTCAATTTCGAACTTATCGCCAAACGTAGCATAAGCCAGTATTGCGCACTGTCTATGCGCTGGGGGCCGTAATTGGACTACTTTTCGACTCTCAACTACAGCCTTGCAAATGAAGACTCATCCGTGGAATTGAGCATCCTGCCCAACCGAAGTGATAACGTGGTCGTTGTCGCCGGTAGCGGCGCTCGAGTTCTACCCCTATTTGCTAAGAATCCAAAGCGTGTGATCTGTGTCGACGTATCACCAGCACAGCTTTACCTCACGGAATTACGCATTGCCGCGGCTAGATCGCTGACACTGCCAAACTTTCGCGATTTCTTCGGTTACAGCTCTGACGACATCGGGTGGCAACGTCGCCGCAGCTTGTTTTATCAGCTTCACTTGTCCCGTGCAGCTCAGGAGGGATTAGCGGCAATTTTTAATTGCAACGGTTGGCAACCAATTATTTATCTCGGCCGATGGGAACGTGCATTTAAACGCTTAGCCTTGATCGCAGCAAAAATCATCGGCCCCAAAGCAATGGCAATCATGCAATGTCAGTCAATAGATGAACAACGAAGCTATCTCAGGACTAAATTTCCTCACTGGCGCTGGCAACTAGCTGTTGCTTTGATCGGACAATCTTATGTTTTCAATCGAATGCTGTACGGCAACCAACTTCCAAGTCTAAACCTTGCCAAAAGCGACTATCGTTACTTTCGCGAGCGCCTTGCTAGGACGTTGCAAGTGTGTCCAGCACGGGAGAACTTCTTTCTGCGCATCTTGATGCAGGGCCACCTTCCAGATCTCAGCGGCCTACCGCTCGAATGTGACCCCGAGCTTTTTGACGCCATAAAGCTAGGAATTGAATCCAGTGAGATCCAATTCGTTTGCCAAGACCTCTACGACTATTTAGCTGAAAACCCAGGAAAAGCTGATTTTGTATCTTTATCTGACACCCCGTCCTATGCCGAGTCGCGCCAGTCACGAGTAGACCCAACTCCTCTAGCGGCCACCAACAACCTTGCGACCCATCTTGCCACTGGACTAGCTTGCGGCGGGATTGCCGTGGCACGTTATTTCCGTCATCGCCCCAGTACCATGAAGCATCGCTTGCTAAATGACGTAACCGGTCGCTATTTGCAGACTATAGAGCGCGAATTAACTTGTATCTATGGGATTGATGTGTTTGAAAAGCCGGCATGATTAGGAGTACCTAGCCTTGTTTCAGTCAGTTTTAGATGTTACTCATGCCATGCAGAATGCCGTAGCACCCGTCTTTCTGATTATGGGAGCTGGCACCTTGCTCGCCTCGATGTCGGTTCGGTTCGGACGAGTGATCGATCGTGCTAGAGCCATTATCGCGCAAGAGTCCCTCGACTGGGACGAGCTTCATGTACTTCATCGCCGCGCTAAACTACTCCAGCGCACGATGCTGCTAAATTCCGCAAGTATTTTTTGCGTAGCTTTAACCATATTCGTAATATTTGGTAGCTTACTTTTTGAACTAGATCTTCCATTAGTTGTACCGACTTTGTTTTCCCTGAGCGTGTTGCTCCTAATCGCTGCCGTGGCTTTTTTCATCAAGGATTTTGCAATCTCACTCAGAGTCCTAGAGGCACAACTAGATCGTGCCCGTCAAAATGGGCGTGGCTGACTCGGCGACAACTTCCTAACTTGAGGCAAATAGACTCCTATGCCAGCAAGATCAATTATTGATATTTCTCCAGCTATAAATCCTGACCTTGCTGTTTGGCCTGGTGACGTCGGATTTTCCCGCAAGATTCAACTTGATATGGCGCAGGGCGCAAACCTCACTCTTTCTAGTTTAAGCACGACAGTCCATCTAGGTGCCCATGCTGATGCCCCTAGTCATTTCAGTACGAATGCTGCGCCTATCGACCAAGTGGATCTCTCCCCTTACATTGGCCCTTGCCATGTGGTCACTTGCACAAAAAAGCGCGGCTCACTAATCGATGCAGCCGATGCGGACCTCGCTGTTGCCGGCGGAGCTAAGCGCATTCTTTTTCGCACCCTGAGTTACCCTGAGCCTACCAAATTTAACACTGATTTCGTCGCTTTTAGCCCGGAGGCTATCGACGTTTTAGGCATGGCTGGAGTTGTGTTAGTCGGAATTGACACGCCTTCGGTGGACCCGTTTGAATCTAAGGATCTCACGGCCCACAACAGTCTACTTAAGTGGGGCATCCGCAATCTCGAAGGATTGATCCTCAGCCATGTCAGCGATGGCGCCTATGAGCTAATAGCATTGCCTTTGAAATTAGTTGGATTTGACGCCAGCCCGGTCCGTGCCGTTCTGCGGGTGTATTAGGTCCAGACAATAGTCATCAGGAGTCATCAGGACAATGTTGCTAGGTCTTCAGGTTTAAATCCACGCATTGCCTTGTGATCGCCACTCTTCAATTTGCTGATCCACCCAGCATCGCTAAGCAAAGCTCTGCCAATAGCAACAAGATCAAACTCACCACGATCAAATCGTTCGATTAATGAATCAATACTCTGAGGAGTGGAACTTTCACCCTGAAATCCTCGGATAAAATCCCCGGACAGTCCAACGGACCCGACCGTAATGGTCGCTTTTCCTGTCAATTTTTTCGCCCAACCGGCAAAATTTAATTCAGAATTAGCAAACTCAGGCTCCCAAAACCGTCTCTGCGAACAATGAAAGATGTCTACTCCTGCATCAGCTAATGGTTGGAGCCACGCCGCCATTTCCGTCGGGCTTGCCGCAAGTTTAAAGTCATAGGCACCCTGCTTCCACTGCGAAAGCCTTAAAATAATCACAAAATCTTCGCCAACCGCTAACCGAACAGCACGCACAATTTCTGCAGCAAATCGCGTGCGTTCGGCAAGAGTCGCACCACCAAATCGATCTGATCGGCGATTGGTCAGAGACCAAAAAAATTGATCGATCAAATACCCATGCGCGCCATGAAGTTCCAAGCAATCAAATCCAAGTTTCTTAGCCTGAGCCGCGGCCTCAGCAAAAGCAGCGACCACGTCTTCAACGTCTTTGGTTGTCAGAGCCTTTCCAGTCAATTCACCGTCTTTGTTAAGGCCGCTTGGGCCCTCAAATGTAGCTGGAGGAAGCCAGCCTGATTTATGCGGAGCCACAACTCCCATGTGCCATAATTGTGGCGCAATAGCTCCATGTGCCTCGTGCACTTGGTCAACAACCTGCTTCCACCCATTGAGGGCTGCCGTCCCGTAAAAGTGCGGAACCCGCGCATCATTGGCAGATGACGGCCGATCCACGACGGTACCCTCGGTGATGATCAGACCAGTCCTTCCTTCCGCACGCCGGCGGTAATAAGCCGCAACTGCAGCTGACGGCACACCATCGGGTGACTGAGATCTGGTCATTGGCGCCATCACGAAGCGATTGGCCAAGTGCAGTGATTTCAACTGAAACGGTTTAAATAGGCTATCCAGACTCATGGCAAGCTCACTGATCAGAGGTTGCAAATCACAACCGAGTGAGGAGTTCGACATCACTCGGGGCAAGACGCCCACTACGCCACACAGGATTACAGTAGTTCATCACAGAGTCAAATGATGTCGGCACGACAGCAGTGGCATCATTGTGCTCAGCAATTTGAATGCCCTCACACGAAGTAGAACCATCGGCACTTGGAATCACGGTATCAGCAAGCCCTAAAACATGCCCAAATTCATGCACACTGATCCCGTCGATACATTCGCGTAGTTTACTCTTGCAGCTCCTGCTCCAGTTTTTAAACGTAAAGTTAAGGACCAAACCGTGCTCAACTTGATCTAAAGCGCCCCCGACGCCTTTGGTATGGGCATTCTGATCGGCGATAGTGATGCGCAGGTTGGCGTCTGGCATGGTTTCGCAGTCTCCCCAACTGGTGATACGCAGCAGCCCTCGACTGCCATATTCACGCTCAACAGCCTCGATAACCCACTGTTTCTCCTCTAGAAAATCAGAGGTTGCCCAGCACACTTTGAGATTCATGCGAATCCCCTCAGGCCAAGCCATCGCCGATGCGCTGGTGCTGACGGTGCCGCTAACGTACAGAGCTAATGCCGAAACAAAAAAGCAAAGCTTTTTCAACATTTATGCCTCAAAGACGGTCGAGGTACGGTGGTTGCCAGGGAAGTCCGTGGAGCACGACATTTTATAATATTTTATTATCATTTTATAATTACCTTTACAATAGTAAATATTTTTTATATAAAAGGAGGTGTGTGGTGGTTTGCCACCTGCACCTTTCCCGTCCAAGCCGCGCGCTCCTTGGAATCCCGTCTTCCCCTCTGTTTTTTGTTGATCGTCTTCCTCCGGATCTCTCCCAGCTGAATTGAACTGAAAGGAAAGCAATTGATGAATCGCACCTGGTTACCTCTCCCGTCCATGATGGTCGCGGCGGTAGCGGCCTCCTGCATTCAGGGCGGTGTCTCACAACGAGAACTCCGCATGCTATCTGACTTAGCCACCCTAACCATACCTGGTATCAATGGAACCGAACTCGGCATCGACCGAGTGAGTCTCTCGTTAAACTTCACTGGCCCGTCAAAGAAATCTTATTCTCAAGAAAGCTCCGAACCATCCAAGGCTATTTCTGTCAGCGCTCCAACCGGTGAATATCTACTAAACTTGGATTATTTTTCGGGCAATGACAAGGTGCTGAGCACGAGCAACTGCGGAGGAAACGCAGTCAAATTCAATTTAGCTCGCAGGAATGCCAGCGACGTGAATGGATTTCCCGTAACGGTTTGCTTCAAAGACCAAAAACCATGGGATCCAAATCTTAACATGGGTAACGACAAGCCGGATCCTAATATCCTTGCCTCGAATCAGAAGAAGCTCACTTCAACTTTTACCTCAGGCATCAACGTTGCGTGGATCAATTTTGCTAAAGATGTAGGAACTGGTGCACCCAACATTGCTGAGATCAAACGGCAGCTCAGTCAGCTCGCCGCATCCGGCGGCACCGTTGCACGCCTTTGGATTCATACCGACGGCACAACTTCTCCCGAATATCAGGGCGACCGAGTAATAGGCCCTGGTACCTACACCATAAAAGACCTAACTAAGATCTTGGACATTGCCCAGCAACAAAAGGTCCAAATCATGGTCACACTATGGTCATTTGACATGATTAGGTCCGAACTCAAGCAAAAAGATCCAACCAAAGCAGCGGCAAACCGTCTTCTAGTTACCAAGCTCGATAACTTAAGAGACTATAACGAAAGAGCACTTACTCCGATCGTTTACGCTCTACGGAGTCATCCCGCGCTGCACTCTTGGGACGTTTGCAACGAACCAGAGGGTATGACTAAATCTGAAAATTGGGGAAATATACCCGCTGCTGATCAAGTGGAAATAAAAGATATTCAGGTTTTTGTGAATCGCATAGCCGGTAAAATTCATCGGATTGCTCCGAATAACCTAGTCACAGTTGGTGCTGTGTCTTTCAAATACCTCAATAAAAACCAGACTAATGGCAATATCTACACCGACCAGGCATTGATCAAAGCCGGTGGAGATCCCATGGGGTATCTCGATTTCTACCAGGTTCATCATTATGCAAACAAAGGCAAGGAGAACAGTCCGTTTCAAAATGCAGCAAGCACCTTTAATCTAGACAAGCCAATATTCGTCGGCGAATTCGATATGAAGGAATACCTTGACTACGAACTCACATCGCCTCGCTTAGCATATGCCCAATTGAAAAAGCTGGGGTACAACGGAGCGCTCGGATGGAAGGACGGTTCGATTCAGGCAATGCCTTTAATGCTCAACGCCATGGCTTATTTACAAAACCCGGCTCCTAGTGAAGATGACCCGGAATCTTGTTCGCACTTTGGTGGCGGAAACGGTAAACCATTCTTTGAGAACGAAACACTATACCGTAAAAAATACGCTGATCTAGGTTCGGATCCAAGCGAATGGTGTATAGTCGACTAAAGCCTGTATCCGGTGGGCAGCCTCTTTACCCACCTGTCTTTCGCCCTTACTGTTATCCTTGCATGGCTTTACGAATAAGTTCGAATTCAGTCAATGCTCTCAAAAGCTCGATTTTTGCGTCAACCAGACGCTGTTCAGCATCAGCAGTTGTCTGTTCCCGGATATTCACCATTAGTAAATTACTATCACCATGGCGAAACCGCAACCGCTCGGCTTCTTCAACCTTAGCAGAAAGCTGTACTTCTCTTTGAATGAGTTCCGTTCGCTGCCTAGAGGCGTCTATCGATTGCCGAAAGTCATTTAAAAGAATGTTAAGTCTATCTTTGGCGAGTCCTAACTGAGCGTCAATTTTATTTCTGTTTGCAATCACCCCATTGAGCCTACCATTTTGACTCCTCATTCTGAGCGGAAGTTCCACTTTGACGCCAACCTTATATTCCATTTTTTCCTTTTTTAAAGACCCATCGCCATAGTCCTGCGATACCAAGACCTCAGCATCTACTTTTGGTAAAAACTGGTTCTCAGCATATTGAATTTCAATTTCTGATTGTTCAAGTAAGGCCTTTGATCGCCTAACTTCTGGATATGCCGTCAAATCTGTATCAGAAAAAGATACCTTCGTAAGGTCAAGTCCCTTTTGAATCTCTCCGTTACTCAATGCCAAAATTTTTTTATCATATGCCGGTCCCGACGGAACAATTGGAGCGCCGGCATTGTCACGCAAAAATATCGAAAGTTCCAATGACGCTTTATTGACTGATCGCATAGCAGCAACCACAGCAGTCTCACGCTGGAGCACACTTCGCTCATTATCTACCTGGTCAAT
>OMIY01000085.1 GCA_900299215.1 bacterium
AAACTCTCCACTCATTAGCGGCAGAACTACATGCCCGCCGCCAATTACTGTAGCTCCGATGCGAAATAAGCGCAGAGCAAACCGCGCCAGATCCACTCCGATTAACGAACTCCCAGCTAAAATAGCCAAAAATAAAGCAATAAACACCGCCAGGCCGCCTAAACTCCGATGAAGCTCTGGCGACAGAGATGCTACCGGGGTCACTTCGCTCTCAGATGACTTGGGTTGACCACCAGATTTCAGAAAAAAGACTCCGATTACCCCGCCCAAAACCAAAGCCGCGATCTGGACGGTTATTCCCTGGTACCACCAAAGTGCGACAACACTAGCAAGCCCAATGACAACAGCCTCCTTACTGGACCAGAATGTTCGGGCCATCGACCAAAGAGCATGGAGCACAACCGCAAGAGTCAGCAAGTTGATACCAAGAAGCCATTTTAAGTTTCCGAGATCAGCCCGGGAGACAAGCAGAGTCGCAGCAAGTGCCATCAACACAGCCGAGGGCAGTGTGAAACCGAGCCAGGCCGCCAGGCCACCAATAAGGCCGCCACGGCGTAATCCGATCGCAAAACCTACTTGACTACTCGAAGGGCCAGGCAAGAATTGTGCGAGACTAACACAGTCAGCATATTCACGCTGATTGAGCCATTGCCGACGCCGAACAAATTCGTCGTGAAAATAAGCCAAATGCGCTATGGGTCCACCAAAAGAAGTTAGACCCAAGCGCAAAAAAATTGTGAAGATTTCGACCACAGAGGGATCGCCTCTAAGGGCCTAAAGCCCGACAGATCCCTACCGATTAGCGACGACGATCACCAAATAGACGCAGCAAGCTAAAGAACAGGTTGATGAAGTTAAGGTACATCGTCAGCGCGCCGCTGGTTGTGTACAAGCTAATGCTAGCCTCACTCGCCTGGCTGCGAGCCAGAGTATATGCACTCTGGCTTAATTGTTGCGATTCATAGGCGGTCAAACCTGAGAACACCAGGATCCCGAGGATTCCTGTCGTTATATTCAATGTCTGAGCAAAAGGGCGCAGGAATGGCACAAATCCGCTGAGTAGGTAGATCAGCGACAATCCAATCGTCATCCACAGAGCCTGCACGCAAAAGGTACCAACAACTCCAAGATTACGCTTGGTCGTGTGGCCGAAAGCTGCCAGCCCACCAAAAGCGAAAGCCGCAGCAGCAAAAACGTTAAGAATACTTGCAGCAGTGTAAACCATGCCCACAAAGCCTACCGTTACACCGGTGATAGCTGCGTAGAAGTAGTAAAGTGCTCTCACCTTGCCAACGCTTGCCGACTGCATTAACGGCCTAAACATCATCACTGTAGCAAATTGCAAGATAAAGACACCTAGAGCAAAGACAGAACCCCCTGCCAGCAGAATCTGATCCATCGCACCAGTAACAACTAGCGTGTAGGCCACCACAGCGGTTAGCAGCACGCCCAACATCATACGTACGTAAACACCTGTGATGTACTTACCAGCTCTGATCTCTACTTCATCTCTGCTGCGAATTGAAGTTTCTAAGGTCGACGAATACTGCATCATTTGCCCTTTCTCTCATCTTTGGCCTAGGCTTCCTTGGGCCATTTATGGGCTCACATTATCACATTAGAGATTAAACTTCTTGAGTTTTGGCGGTAGGTCCGAAACCTGCAATAGGGTGCACCCGCCGTAATCGACCGCCAGCGAGAAAGCTCTTCCTACTGGCATTTCAAATAGATGAGCCAAAAGCACCCGAATCACACCAGCATGCGTTACACAGTACACTGTCGGAACCTGCATGGCGGTCAGTCTTTGCCAAGCTCGCTTAACCCTGTGACCCAAGTCAATCAGAGTCTCGCCACCTGGGGGAGGGGTGTGACCCAAGTCACCTGCCCACTTGTCAATTTCTTCTCGAGGTAAGTCATTCCACTTGACCCCTTCCCAAGAGCCGAAGTTCATCTCCCATAAATCGTCGTCCTGTTGCAGCTCGCCCCCGAGCGTGGCTGCCAATTTAAAACATCGCTGAGCTGGGCTGGTAATCACTGGTGCCTTTTGATCAACGGCACCTATTTTAGACCTGACGACCGCAGCCTCATCGGCAAAGGTACCGGCGAGTGCGACATCAGAGCGGCCGTAACAATAGGAACTGCCAATCGCGACACTAGTATGGCGAATTAACCAAATGTCCATGAATGTTCTCAACCCATATGCTCATTAATCAACTGCATCAGGTACGTGTATAATGGTGCTGGATCAGTCTAACTGAAAGTTGGCCGGGCACCAAAGGAGGAAGCACAAGTTGGACGTCTACGAAGCTATCTATAAACGTCGCGATATACGCCATTTTCGCAATGACCCTGTACCTGATGAGGTTCTGCAGCGCATCTTGAATGCAGCGCACCACGCTGGCTCAGTCGGTTTCATGCAGCCGTGGAACTTTCTAGTCATTCGCGCCAAAGACACCAAACAGCAAATCTTTGACCTTTATAAAAAGGCAAACAAAGCTGCGGCAGACAAATACCAAGGCGAGCAAAGAGCTCTTTATGACTCACTTAAACTGGCTGGCATCATGGAAGCCGACATCAGCCTAGTGGTGACCTGCGACTCGAATCGCGAAACCGGTGCCGGTCTGGGGCGTCAGACTATGCCCGAGACCGCAGTTTACAGTACTTGCTGTGCTATTGAAAATCTATGGCTAGCGGCGAGAGCCGAGGGCATCGGCGTGGGATGGGTCAGTATTGTCGACGGTGATGCGGCCAAAAAGATACTGGGTATACCGGAAAACCTCACCTTGGTTGCCTACCTTTGCGTGGGTTATCCGGTTACTTTTGAAAAAAAACCGATGCTTGAAACCGCCGGATGGCAGTCGCGCGTCCCACTTGAGGAACTGGTCTACTACGAAAAGTGGGGAAGCAAACGTTAATTCACCGCGTGCAGGCAGCAACGCTGGCTCTGTAAATAGCTTGAGCCTGGGCTTTAGACTGCTCAAATGCTTCAAAAGCTTGGTTAGAACAAGCCTGCTTGACCTCAATCGATGACAACCTAGCGCAACGACCAGTATCGCGATTGAGTAGGCGAGTCGCTGCAGATAGAGCTTCGCTATAGTCGGCGGCAGCAACTTCCAAGCAAGTATCTAAATGCTCAGCCTCGGCCGCACGGACCGTAGTCGCAGATAAAGTTAACAAAGTACTGATGACACCGATCAATTTGAGTAATTGAGACATTTTGTGCTCCTGAGTTCAAAGGGCTGAAGTGGTCCTGTAGGACCCTTCGGCCGCCCTCATTAGCACAGCGCTTTGCACCGGGCAAGGCTGCCGTCGCAATCAATCAACTGTTACCTGCCCACCTGCCACGCGGCTGGCGTTCGCTTCAGCTCGAGCAATCGCCTCCTCAATTCCATCCTGCTTGAGCAGTTTGAGCTTGATATCCACAGGCATCTTCTTGAGCATGCCCATGAAGGTTCCTTCGGGACTTAACTTCGTCAGGATATCGAGCCCGACACCCAAAAATCCGTCGGCTATTTTGCCGTTGCGCACTGCATCCGCAGTCAGCATATCACCAATAACGGCGCGAACTTCGAGCGCAGGGATGACTACAGGCTGGACGTTCATCTTGATTCTCAGATAATCCAACAAAAGCGATGCCAGTTTGTCGGCTCCGTTGAAACCTGAGCTCGACATCGTGAACTGCATCACCCGACGCAGTTGTTTATCTACGGTACCAGGAGCCGCTTCCGTAACTCCTGCGTAGTCTACTTTCAGGCCAAAGGAGCCCGTGTAGGTAGCCTTGGGCGTCACCAATTTCGCATTGGCTACGGTCAAATCCACCCCACTGAGATCCTTAGTGGAAGCAGCCAGAAAGGATGGGAATATGGGCCGCGGTGGGTCAAACTTACCTGCAGGCACCTCGGTCGTATAGATCACGTTGTTATTAACCTGCAGTCCACCTACACCTGTTGGCATGGCCTGACCTACTACACCTAGGAGCTTCTTAATATCCAGATTGCCTAACGGACCGCAGTCAAACTTCCCTTCTGGAAAGTCGAAGATCTGATCCTTACTACCTTGGTCCAGGTTTACGTTGACTTTGACTTCAACCCGTCCTTGGCACGGAAGCTTCAGGTCCTTAATGCCTACCTGCGGCGCGGAGAACAGAGTGGTCACCTCGTAGACCGCATCCACGAAGGTTACTTTTCCTGACGGGAGCTTAACGTCATCGGTTTGCTTATCTGGTTCGGTGGCAGGCCTAACTTCAGACTCGCCTCGGTACAGGCCAGCCCCACCACCGAAGACATTACCCGCCTTTTTACCGGCAGGATCGCCGATCTCACTCGAGCTGCAGGCTAAGGTAGGCACAGCGACCACAAAGGATGCGACTACTAACCTAGGCCGGATGTGTCTAGCTATTGCCATAACGCCCTCGTGCGACTGAGTTGATCTCCCTACAAGTGACATTGTCGGAAATCTCGAGCCCAATCTTGAGACAAAGGCGAATAATTCGTATTTACTGTTTATTTACAAATAGTTACCGAAACAAAAATCGTCTTAATTTTTGTATACGTGGAGGTGTCTATTTCGAAACTTGCCCCGATTGTCCCGGTCTATGGACACCAGAATCCCCACTGCAGCACAGGATACGATCAAGTTCGATCCCCCGGCCGAGAAGAAGGGCAGAGGCAAGCCTTTAACTGGAAACATCCGAAGGACCATAGCCACATTGATCGCAAATTCGATAAACAAAAAAGCGCCAAGTCCGACAGCCAGCAGTGCACTGAACGTATTTTTCGACTGCTTAGCGATCAGCAAAGCTAAGCTTGCCAAAGCGGCAAAGCTAAGTAGTAGAAGTGATCCACCTAAGAATCCGTGTTCTTCTGCAAATACCGAGAAGATAAAATCGGAGTGGCTCATGGGCAGAAACTTAAGGTGCGTCTGAGTGCCGTGCATGAATCCTTTACCGTAAACTCCACCGCTACCCACTGCTACTAGCGACTGCTGAACGTTGTAACCCTTACCCTGGGGCTCATAACTTGGATCTAGGAAACTAAGAATTCGCGTTTTTTGGTAATCAAGCAAGAGAAAGTGCCAGCCTATAGGTAAGGTGATGGCAGCTCCGGAAAACAGCATAGCTACACTTCGCCACTCAATTGGCATGAAACAAATTTGGGTACAAACGATTAAAACGAGAAAACTTGCGGTTCCTAAGTCTGGTTGCGGAAAAATCAGCACAAACATGAACATAACTAGGACCGCAAGTAACCAAAGATCACGTAGCCGGTATGCCGTCATTTGCTGCATTTCAGCAAAAAAACGGGCCGCAACCATAGCTATTGCTATCTTACCAAGTTCCGACGGTTGCCCACTGATGGGGCCGAATTGCAACCAGCGCCTCGCGCCCCAACCAACATGACCCCCAACCAAAACGCCGACCAGGGCAATACAGATCAACCCATAAAACCAATATGCTGAGGCACTTAAGTGTTTTGGTTGAATTACAAAAGCCAGCACAATGAACATTCCAAGTCCAATACTCATCTGCTTCATGTGCGAGTAAAACATGGCGTCGCCGCCAGAGGCGCTGTAAAGATTTAATGCCCCTGCTATTAGCAAAAAGGTCATAAGCACTAGTAAACTAATTGTATAGATGGGACGCCTGGCAAAGATCTCATCATCGCGACGAGACGACGGCGCATCTATAGAGCGGCTTACCGGTTTGATAGCATCGATTTCGGCTCGGCTTTCGATAGGCACCCAGAACCCCCTAAATGCATTATACTGTGGTTATAGCCTCTGGCACCTTTCCCGACAAAGTCTTTTAGAGCCTTTAAAATCTTAATCATTTTAAATCACTACAGCTAGAACTCAACTTTTTCCTCGGATCTGCCGACATTGCTGCCGCTTCTGGACGGGACACCCCCGGCTGGACGACCAATTAGAGGACCTACCATGAAAAACATCCTACAAGCGCTCGCAGTCCTTGTCTTCACGTGGGCACCGCCTTTAAAGGCCATGGATCTGGATCCGAAGGACATCCGCGGATCTTCCAGTAAAGAGCCAGTCGAAGTGTTGCAAAACAGATACTTCCTGAAAGGCTTTCGACCAGAGATAGGATTAATCGGTGGGTTTGTACTGAACGAAGCCTATACCAACACGCAACTTTCAGGGCTACGCGGTGGGATGTTCATCGACGAGTGGATTGGCTTTGAATTCCAATACATTCGCGCTCGAGTTAAACCGAGTACCGATCGGCAGACACTGGAACAGTTGAAGTACCGCCCTCTAGTAGGTGAAGGCGTAACCACGGTGAGCCCGGAGGTTAATGCCATCCACGTCATTACTGAGGCAAACGCAGTTGCCGCACCGCTCTACGGCAAAATCAATATCATCAACACCTGGATTGTCTACACGGACATCTACGCTACAGCTGGCCTTGCAAATGTTCAAACTGATCAGGGCAATAAAGGTGCAATTTCAATCGGTGCTGGTGAACGATTCTATGTGGGCCAGTCTTGGTCCCTGCGCATCGATTACCGTGACCGCATTTATACCGAGACTCGTGGTGGCAGCAGCTCGCGCCGTCACGCTCAGAGCGTTGATTTTGGGCTGAGTTATTTTTTCTTGTAAGGAGCATAACCATTAAGGAGAATAACCATGATTGCTAATGCAAAATTGGTATGTTTGCAGTTAATGCTCGGGGGATTTTTATCCTCTGCTGCAGAAGCCAAGCAATCTTTGGTTCCGGCAAGAAATCCAAAAGCCTCACCACCAAGTGCCCTGACAAGACTAATCAACCTTAAAAAATCCTACCAACTCGGTACCACTGACAAAGCAGAGATTTGGGCACAAATCACCTCACTCGCTGAGAATGCAAATTTGCCACCCGCATTACGCACGTCATTTCTTGAGACTCAAGCTCTGATGTTAGCCGACGCGAAATATCCTATCGCAGCTGCAATCTATGCCGCGCAAGCTCTGAAAACGACCCCAAATCCGTTTACGGTTGATCGCACTCCGAGTTGGCAACTTCTCTACCGAGTTTCAGAGTCTAAACCAATCCACAATATTCTAGAGATCACAAGTGAGCAAACCGGAGTCGGAGGACAACAAGTACCGGTATTTGGCAATGACTGGAACTACTATGGGGCCAACGCCGCTGCCAAGCACGGTAACGTCAAAAAAGCCCTCCAGCTCTACCACAACCTCCATGCGACCGATCGGCATTTTTTAGCCGGAAAATACCAAGAAGCCATGCACCTCGTTGACAGTGAGCGATTGGATGACGCTGAGGCTGCGCTTGTCGCAATCGTCAGTGACAGTACCAAAAATTCAGATGTGACAGATCCTGAAAGGCGTCGTGCATTGATAGACTACGCCAAACTTGCACTCGGCAGAATTTACTACGAACGACAAAAATTCCCTCAATCGATCACCATGTATCGTGGTGTTAGCCGAGGCGGGCGTAGTTTTTATGATTCTTTGTTTGAGCAAAGTTGGGCCCTATTTATGGGCGGCTATCCTGCTCACGCCCTTGGAGCTTTGCGGGGCGCTGAGAGTCCGTTTTTCAAAGATGTATTCAATCCCGAAGCTCCCCTTTTACGTGCCATGGTTCACTATTGGTTGTGTCGATACGAAGCTAGTCGCAACGCACTCGCTGATTTTACGGAAAAATACGAACCCCAGGTTAAAAAGCTCACTGAGTTTCTTGGCCGTCGTCGTCTCGATGCAGAGACGGCATATACTCTTTTCGAAAACCTGGTTGCTGGTGTCTCTGAAGAATCACTTGGTGTACCCCGTCCTGTGTTGAGTACGGCTGCCGAGAAGGACACCATGTTAACGCTCCGTGACCAATACGCGTCATTACTAGAAGAAAGTAGAAACCTCGAGGCTAAAGGCATCTTCGGCAGTAAGGCAAAAACCGCACGTCCACTGGAATATCTCAATCGGTGGGCTGGAGGTCTCAGGACAGACATCGGAAAGCAGTTTTTGGCCGAGCTGCAAGAGATGAAAAAGGACTTTGAACGTCTGCATTCACAGGCCGAGTTCCTCTACGTTGAACTTCTCATGAGTGAAAAGGATCAGATCCTTGGCAAAGAGTTGCATGCCTCGACGAAAATCACCCACGTCAGTAACAGACGGGAGATCACGGGATGGGGCAAAAAGACTCAGGCGTGGGGAGACGATAGTAGTGGTGAATATTGGTGGGACGAAGTTGGCTTTTACATCCAGCCAGTAACGTCCATGTGTCAAAAGAATTCGATAAGCGAATAGTTCAGGGAGTTCCTATGAAAAATCTTCGCTATTTACTAAATCCAATTGCAGCAACCTGCTGGAGCCTGCTCCTAATTTTCGGCGATCTTGCGTTGTCGCAGCAAGCCGCGGCAAGGCCATCCAGTCATAAACTGGACAAGGCTAAGAATTTTGCACCGACCATAGAGGATAACGCCAACTACTACGCGAAAAATCGGCGCAATATTCCGGATGCCGATCTTAAAAAGGCGGATCAACTGCGGTTAAAGACTATAGCGTCTATAGAAGACCTGCTCAAAACCAAGAAGGGAGCTTCCCGGCGTTTTGAGCTACTGCTTAGGCTTGGCGAACTCCACGTAGAGCGCCACGACTTTGTCCGCGACAGTGAGATGGCGCAATACGAAAAGGCCTGGGACGCTTGGTCACAAAACAAGACTAAAGATCCAAAGCAGGCTGGTCCTGAACCAAAGCTCAACGTCACCGGGTCTAACGAGGAAATGCTGAAGGCTTCAGAGGCATTTCGGAAATTGGTTACCGAATATCCCAAACATCCCCGCACAGACGCTGCACTTTACTCCCTGGCACGCGTGTTAACCCGCCTTGGTAAGGACAGTGCCGTCGAGTATTACCAAAGACTCATTAAGGGATTACCCAAGTCACCGCTGCTACCAGATACTTACCTTTCCCTAGGCGAATACTATTTTGACAAGCACAACATCGGCGAATCGATAGAAAACTACAAAAAAGTCATGCAGTTTAAGGACAACAAAGCATATCCCTATGCAGTCTATAAATTGGGTTGGGCCTACTACAACGCTCCGGCAAAGAATGACAAAGACACTCAGGAAAATTACCGCAAAGCCGTCGCCGCATTTAAGCTAGTCGTAAAAATATCTGAGCAGAATGAAGAATATGGCGCCAAGAGCAAAAGTAACGTCAACTTGCGCGAAGAGGCTCTTAATGACTTAGTTTTAGTTTGGGCTGATGCCGAGGACGTCGATTCAGCTTGGAA
>OMIY01000086.1 GCA_900299215.1 bacterium
CGACTGCCGCGGCTTTGGCAGCAAAGAAGTTGAGTGGTATCAAAACAGCGATTCTAGGTGGTGGTGTCTATGATTATGACGATACCTTGCGCACTACTGGTGACGACTACTTGCGTACAGATTTGACCGCCATCAAACGGGCTGGTGGCGACAAGGCCTTCGAAGATCGTTCCGTCGCGTATGATCTTAATGGCCTTCCCGGAAACATCGTGATTTATCATGGCACAAACGACAAAGCAGTGCCGTTGGCTCAGGCTAAAGCCTTTCATGATTCACTGGTCAGCAACGGGCATTTCCGCGTCACGTATCAGGTCGTGGTCGGTCAGGGACACGACTTGCCATGGCTTTATCACCGGCAATTACTTGAAGCTATGCTGAAGCAATCGGCTCAGTAAACTAAAAGCGGCGGTTCAAACCGCCGCTTGCTGTTTTAGTCTTCGTAGGGATTTTCATAAAAGACGTAGTTAGTGGAGTGATCGCTCACTTCAAAATAAATCCGTTTTTCGTCGTCATCTTGTTTGAAATTAAAATTCTTATCGAAGACTCCGTAACCGAAACGGTACGGACGAGACGTCGTCGGGTCATTGGTTGCAGTGGCGGTCGTGAGTTTGTCGATTTTGACAAACCTGTATAGCACTTTGCCTTCGCTAATGACGTCCAACACGCCGTTAGTTCCGGTCCAGTTCTGAAAACTTTGCGAAATTCGGTTTTGCGTCTCTTTAGTACATGCCTGAGGCAGAACCGCCAGCAATGCAATTAAGGTCAGAGAAACTCGTGTCATGCGACTTTGCCTCTTTGGTCAAAATTTAGATGTTCGACTTATTTTATAGCCCAAGAACCCAGTTCATGCCAGCTCAGCCCGGTGCAGTATTAAAGCCGTCAGTCCCCAAATATTGCCCCTTGGGGTTTCGAACATCCAAGAGCTTCGCCAGTAACCAAATAAGTTAAATTCGAAGGATTTGGCTGCTTGCGCTGCCACCATGGGCCATGGGACTGCGATGATTTCAGAGACCTCGGCGGCTGCGGGCTCCAGTTGATGGACCTCGATGTTAGCCGAGGCTACTACCGGAAATATTGGCGCCCCATCCATCCCCGTCACTGGAGCTAGCATCCCGTGGACTTTGACTAAATCTGGATTTAAACCTAGCTCTTCGTGACCCTCTCTGACTGCTGTCGCAGCAGGACTTGAATCGCCTGGATCACGTCGTCCCCCAGCCAGACTAATCTGCCCCTTGTGTGACCTGACCGTGGTGCTTCGGCGGGTCAGAACAAAGGACGCTGTGCTAGCTTGATTTTGTCCCCGGATGAACAAGGCAAGGACGGCGCTGGGAGCTTTAGCCGAGTCAGCTCGTACATGCGCCAGCCAAGGCTGGTCAGCGGTTTGAAGTGGGCTGATTTTGCTTGGTAAGGCCCCCAGTGGAAACCCAGGGGAGCTACCCAAAGTCAGATCAAAGTGCTCTGACATTGACTTCCGGAGCAGCGTGTACAGGGACCTCAATCCTTGAATCATTATTGACGTCGGGACTGGTTCCGTCCGACTTTTTCGCGCCATTCTTTCCGCCACCTGCAGTGATGGGCCGCACGGCTTTGCCCGTTCCAGTCGCAGCGGGCTCGCGCTTGATCATGGCGGAATGGCCATTAAATTGCGCACCTTCACGGACTACCAAGATTGGGGTGCTGATGTCACCGGTAAAGAAGCTGGTCGAGGCTAGCTCAACGCGGCCCGTCGCTTGCAATTTACCTTCGACGCGGCCCTGAATTATGACTTCTTCTGCTTTGATTTCGGCAGTGATAATCGCTTCTTCTTCGATGATAAGGAGTCCCTCGGAGACCACTTGGCCCTCGATGCGCCCGCCAACCCGTGATGCGCCGCGGCAGTACAATTTGCCAGAGAAATGGCATCCGCTGGTCAAAATAGTCACGGCACCGGTGTCCCGACCTGTGACTGGCTTTTTGTTGGCCTTGGCCATAGCGGACTTATCGACCTTGAACAAGGGAGCCTCCTTTGACAAGCTACGAAATCTCAGGAACGATGGGTCATGTGATAGATGGTAATACGAAGGCGGCTTTGTGCCAATCCGTGGATGACCTAATGGTTGATCACCGGTGAGTTGATCAGTTGATAGGTCAATTGGGCAAACTGAAGATTGCAAAACTGGGGGTACCTCAATTCTACCACAGGAATCCATTTCAGGGGTATCGCTGACCACCAAAGACTTTAAGTGGTTGCACCAAGGGGCTTGGGAGGCCTCGGCAGTTCTTGCCTACGAATCGATGCAGGCGGCTGATCCAGTGGGACTTTTCACCCCTCCAGCTTTCAGTCGCCGCAAAAAAAGCCCCAGCCAGCTGACGCACCTGGGTAGGTGGGTGCTCCAAGGAGCTGATGACGAAGTACTTGCTGCGGCGGAGGCGCAAATGATTGCCACTAGTTTTCGGACTGTTTGGCTATTTGTGGGGGCTCACAAAGCAAGCTGGAGTGAGCCATCAGCTTTTGCCCAATTGAGCTTACTAATATCTGGTCTGATCCTGACTTCACGTGCCGATCGGCTCCTTGTGGCGCGTTGGAGCAATGGTAGCGATAAGGAACTCCAGAGGTTTTCCTCAACGGGAGAACTTCAGACAGTCTGGAGTCCCATGCACAGTATGGTAAGACTGGCTGGTTCCGTGAGCTCACTTCGCATCCAGACGGCTGTGGTCGATCCAGCGGCATGGTGGCTCAGTGCACAGGGAGCTGCCGATCGTCAGCAATTAAGTTATTTGGAGCGGCGCGCTGCAACTCTAGAGAGTCAAAAGCCTTCAGCGAAAAAAAATTCCCCACGAAGACGCTCGTTATTTCGTCCGTGGGGATAACTGTCACAGCCGGTCCGACTCGGATTAAATATCCGACTGCTGCGTAAAATCGTCGTCATCGTCCTGGTCGTCAGATTCCTCTGCCTCAGGAGCTTGATGGGTCGGGGCTGACGTCTTAGCGGCTTTGGGCTTGCGAGGCTTAGCCTCATCAGCTCCCTCTGGGAACCACTTCAACAAAATATCCGAAATCTCACGCGCTTGTTTGCCGCTAGAGATGTTGAATTTACTTTGTTGCTTATAGATGCCACCGCGCTTTTGGTAGCGTCGAATAGAGACCTTTGGTGCCTCGTATTCGTTGGTCTTCTTGTTGAGCTCTTGGAACAGGAACATGATAGTCGTCCAATTGCCTCTGGTCAGGATCACCTTTTCCAGTTCTTTAAGGACGTTACGATCATCTTGGTAGAAAGAAATCGTCAGGTCGTCGATGTTCTCAGACATGAGAAATACCCCAAAAATTGAAAAACCGCTCCCCGAAGGGAGCGGTTTTTGATTCGAGATTAGCGCTTACTGTACTGGAAGCGTTTACGAGCACCAGGTTGACCAGGCAACTTACGCTCCTTCTTACGGGAGTCGCGTGTGATCAAGCCAGCCTTCTTGAGGATCTTGCGAGCCTCGATGTCGTTATTGGCTAGAGCTCTTGAGATAGCATGACGAATCGCGCCAGCTTGGCCGGACAAGCCGCCGCCCATAACGTTAACTCGGATGTCGAATTGACCAACACTACCGGTTAACTCAAGTGGCTGCATAATCACCATCTTGGAGGTGGCACGGAGGTAGTACTCATCAAGAGAGCGCTTGTTGATGGTGATCTCACCCTTGCCAGGTTTCATCCAAACCCGGGCAATCGCCGACTTACGCTTTCCGACTGTGTGAACATATTTGGCTGCCATGCTATCGTGTCCCTTTACCATTCAGGAGGAAAATCTACAGTTATTTCTGTACGCTAGATGCGCGGTCCAGGTTAACTTTGACCGGCTTTTGCGCTTCTTGGCCATGCTGATCGTCGGCGTAAACGCGCAGATTAGTCGCCAGGGCCCGACCGAGCTTGTTCTTCGGTAGCATGCCTTTGACGGCGATTTCTACGAGACGGCCTGGATTCTTAGCCAAGATCTCCTGAGCCGACGCTTCCTTGATACCACCCATAAAGCCCGTATGGTGATGGTAAACCTTGTCGCTCCACTTATTGCCGGTCAACTTGACCTTGCTACAATTGACGACAATGACGTTGTCGCCAGTGTCGAGATGAGGTGCGAAAGTAGGCTTATGCTTGCCGCGGAGCACGTATGCTACCTGCGAAGCTAACCGACCTAGAGTCTGGTTTGCCGCGTCGACAATTACCCACTTCTTATTGATATCCACTGGTTTGATGCTATGTGTCTTCATGTCTCTGCCACTCCCAGAATCATAGACGGCGGACTATATATGAATAAATTTACAACGGTCAATAGCGTATCTGTCTTGGGATGCGACTTCTCTGGCGTGAAGTGCTTGACTCTTATCCAGAATCATCGCTTACTAAATGTTAAGACTTAAATTTTTTGTCAAGGCCTAGCCTTGCCTCCCGCGGCTTCTGCCGACCACCCGCGGCTTCTGCCGATCAATAGTGTAGAGGGGAACCAAGCACTTGGACCGCAGTCTGCGTATCATCATTGCCGGATGGCTCGCTGTAGTGGGCTCATTGGCCTGGTCAAAGACTGACCCCCCCCGCCCGTTACCGGAGTATGCCCCAGTCTCGGCGGTAATGCTTTCGGCCGACCTATTTGCTGCCTCCTACCATGCTCCCGAAATCATGCGTGCCATCACAAAAAGCGGTGCGGCAGTGGTCTTAGCCACCACAGCCCCACAAACTCGGCGCCAGCTGGCTGGTGCCTTGTTGGCTCAAGGTGTAGACAAGACGACGGTAGCGAGGGTCTACAGCATGTATTTGCCTCATAGCAATATATGGCTGCGGGATTACGGACCGGTCTTACTAACTTCAGGTGGCAACCCACCAGTCCTGGACCTCGCCAGTTTTCGCTACGATGATCCTTCTGCTCTGATCAACAATCAGTTTGCACAGAGCCTGGCGACCGGTATGCGCCTAAGTCTGCTCGCATCCCCTCTGGCCCTTGATGGGGGCAATTTGCTCGTCGGTGGGGAATTCTGTTTTACATCGACCCAGGATAGGCAGATAACCAACCGAGAGGAAGTTCAGACGCACTTGACCCGACTCGGATGTCGAAAGCCTGTCGTGATTACCGAAGCCCCGCACGCTCATCTCGATATGTGGATGAAGATCGTCAGCGATCAAGTTGTACTGGTGAATCAAATCGATGACGCAACTGTCGCTGCAGCTAAACAATTTTACGGCTACGTTCCTGAAGAGGTATCACGTTTAAAACAAGTTCTGGATACCAAAGCCGACGAGATCAGTCGCTACCTGCAAGTGACTCGAGTGCCGATGCCTTTGCCGTATCGTGGCGTATTTCGTACTTACAGTAATTCTGTGCTTATTAATGGCCATGCTATCGTCCCAAGCTATCACCGATTTGGGTGGAACTATGACGACTACCCAGATGCCCGTCTTCTCCCAGCGATGGAAGCAAAAGTTCGGAAGATTTACGAAAGAGTAGGCTATCGCGTCAGCGCCATTGCGGCCGATGGCCTAATTTTTAACGGCGGTGCGTTTCATTGTGTGACGTTACCGCTTCCCCTCAGCGGTGAAATATCGTCACCGCAAATAAATCACCAGAAAGGAATCTGACTGTGGCAGAGCATTGCAACCTGTACGACCGCGCCATGTATTACGATGTAATTTTTAAGCGTGACGTCAGCTCTGAGGTAAAGTTCGTTAAAGATGTTTACGCAAAGTATCATGGCGGGACCATAGGTTCGGTGCTCGATGTTGCATGTGGGCCTGGCTATCATGCGCGCGGATTTGCTCGGGATGGAGTGAAGACGTGGGGGCTGGATCTTCGAGCAGAGATGCTTCGATACGCCGATGACGAGGCAAAAAAAGAGGGAGCGACGGTAAGCTGGCTTGAGGCCGACATGCGCAACTTCAAATTGCCGAACCCAGTAGATGCGGCCTTTTGTATGTTTGATGGACTGGACTGTCTGTTGACCAACGATAACTTGGCTAAGCATTTTCAGGCTGTTGCAGCCAATTTAACGCCTAAGGGAATCTATATCGTCGACCTTTCCCACCCAACCGAAGTTTCATTTAGCCATTACAAAAAATTCCACTACCATGGCGAACGAGATGGGATTGTCGTAGATATCCATTGGGCTACCAATGATCCCAAGTACGATTTAGCTACTGGTATTGCGCACGTGGCTCTTGAACTTCACGTTAATGACAACGGCCGAAAGATCGTCGTGAAGGATGAGGCTGATGAGCGCCTTCTTTTCCCACAGGAGCTAAGTCTTTTAGCTGCTCAGTCTAAAGCTCTCGAAGTTGTTGGCTGGTATGGTGACTTTTCCATCAAGCAGCCTCTCGATCATTCGCCTAAATCGCGCCGAATGATTGGCGTCTTTCAGAAAGTCGGGTGAGTCCATGCGGGCGACCAAAGGCAAAGCTCAGGTAGCTGCAATTAATGGTGACAAGGCGCATTTTGTATCACCCAAATTGGTGCCAAAGGTCCGCTCGCAAAAAGGTGGCTATGGGGTCTTTGCCACAAGCCCCATAAAAGCTGGGGAGTTACTGGTTGTCTGGGGTGGTGAAGTTATTGCAAGGCAGGATTTGGTTTCCATGAATCCACAATTGCGCCGTCACGCCATTCAAATTGAGGAAAATCTTTATTTAGTTTCGCATGAGGGGCCGGAAGTTGGCGATTTCGTCAACCACTCCTGCGCCCCTAATGCAGGCCTCTCCGGTCAAGTGTCGTTGATAGCATTGCGGCCGATCCGTTCCGGCGAGGAAATTTGCTACGACTACGCCATGTCTGACGGTAGCGATTACGACGAATTCACCTGTTCTTGCGGGACAGAGTCGTGTCGGCGTAAGGTTACTGGTCGCGATTGGGAGTTACCCGAATTGCAGGTTCGTTATGCGGGATATTTTTCCCCTTATTTGCAGCGGCGCCTTTTGCTCCAGGCAAATGAGGGTAGCAGCCTTGGTGACAAAGTTGATCTAATCATCGTTCCCGACTTGGAAACAGAACCAACATAGCATTTTGCAGTGATTGCGAGCTTGGTATGACTGGATTTTCTACCATCAATCCGTACACAACCGAGTTGATCAATCATTACGAATACATGACACCCAACGAACTTGAACAACAAGTTGCGGGTGCTGCAACGGTATACAAGGTTTGGGCAAGTGAGCCGCTCCTGACGCGTATGCGGTTTTTAGAACGTCTGGCTCAACTGCTGCGCCAACACAAACCAAGGCTAGCTCTGCTGGCAACAACAGAGATGGGAAAGCCCATTGCTCAAGCCGAGAGCGAAGTCGAGAAATGTGCTAAAGCCTGCGATTTTTATGCAGCGAGTGCACCGTCGATGTTGGCGGACGAAGTTGTTGCCACTGAATATCACCGTAGTTATGTCTGTCATCGTCCGTTAGGTGTCGTGCTGGCGATCATGCCGTGGAATTTTCCTTACTGGCAAGTTATTCGCTGCGCTGTTCCAGCAACTTTGGCGGGAAATACGGTGCTTTTAAAGCATGCGGATAATACGACTGGCTGTGCTCTGGCTTTAGCGGAAATTTGGCGCGAAGCAGCAGAACGTGATGGCATCCTGACTACTCTGATCACCGACCATGAAGCCATAAAAGAGGTGATCGCCGACCCGAGAGTCCGGGCGGTGAGTTTGACTGGAAGTGAGCGGGCTGGTTCAGCTGTGGCCGAACTTGCTGGACGCCACCTAAAGAAAATTGTGCTGGAGCTCGGTGGTAGCGATCCCTATCTAGTGCTCAGAGATGCCGATGTCGCGATGGCTGTTAGAACCTGTGTTGATTCGCGTTTCATTAACAACGGCCAAAGTTGCGTCGCGGCTAAGAGATTTATAGTTGCTACTGAAGTTTATAAAGAGTTTGTCTCAAATTTTGTCGAGCTCACCAAGGCACGTCGCAGTGGCGATCCGCTTGATCGTAACGTGCAAATAGGTCCGATGGCTCGCGCCGATTTACGGCATGCCTTGGCTAAACAAGTAGAGTTGAGTGTGGTCCAAGGGGCAAAGGTGGAAGTTGGTGGAAGATTTGGCGAGGGTTGTGGTTTTTTGTATGAGCCAACGGTACTTACGGCAGTAGACGCAAATATGCCCGTGTTCACAGATGAGGTGTTTGGGCCTGTTGCTCCTATCATAAAGGCGGTGGATGAGGCTCATGCCGTGGCCCTTGCCAATCAAACCCGCTACGGACTTGGGGCGGCGATTTTCAGTCGCGATGTAGATCACGCAGAGACATTGGCGCGCAATAACTTGCAGGCTGGGTTTGTAGCGATCAATAGCATGGTTGTATCCGATCCACGCCTGCCATTCGGCGGTGTGGGAGCTTCAGGATTCGGTCGTGAATTGGCAGACTACGGTCTGGGCGAGTTTGTGAACGTCAAAACCATGGTTGTAGCTTGACCGATCAACATATTTCAGGCGAGAGCCTAATTTTGGCTATGACTTTGAAAACAATGAGGAATTAAACTGCTTCAGCTTCCGGCCCGGCAATTCGGGGCGCCGGTGATGGAGCCAGCTACTGAATTAAGTTACAATTTATAAGATAATAATATATCCGGTATTAAGGCGGTCATCGTGGCCACCACCGGGTACCCACAGCGGCATGCTGACGGGTCAGGACGTAAGGGGAGTGCATGGTTGCGAGCCATGCCGATGAGAGGAGCGAGTCAGGATGTCTAAGAAGCTTTTTGTGGGTGGGTTAAGCTGGGGTACGGACGATGAAGGTCTGCGCCAAGCGTTCGCGAAGTTTGGTCAGATCAGCGAAGCAAAGGTCATCACTGACCGTGAAACTGGTCGCTCCCGCGGATTTGGATTTATCACCTTTGCCTCCGATAGCGACGCACAGTCCGCTATGAGCGAGATGGATGGCAAAGAACTTGATGGACGCACCATCAAAGTTAACGAAGCGCAAGAGCGCCCACCACGTAGCGGTGGCGGCGGCGGCGGCGGCG
Organism: bacterium; assembly: GCA_900299215.1. Classification (GTDB taxonomy): domain Bacteria; phylum Bdellovibrionota_B; class Oligoflexia; order Oligoflexales; family CAIYRB01; genus CAIYRB01. The sequence continues at coordinate 8,949 of OMIY01000086.1, forward strand.
GCGGTGGTTACGGCGGC
>OMIY01000087.1 GCA_900299215.1 bacterium
AATACCCTTGAGTGGGTGGCGCCGTCGCCGCCTCCACACGGCAACTTTGCTGAGCTGCCGAACTGCTACCGTGGTCCTTATGAATACAGCGTGCCCGGCAGGTCGTCCGACTTCTGGCCGCAAAACGAACCCGCTAACTGAATTTGAGGTGGACGAAACGTGGGTACCGCAATTCCTATAGCGACTAAACGTAGTGCGACAGGTATCGTCACAGGCAAGTTGGCCATGTGGTGGGTTCTAGGATCAGAGATCGTCATCTTTGGCGGCCTGTTGTCCAGCTACCTTATGATGAGGCTTATGTACGACTCATGGTCGGACGCTGCTTCACATACCAACACTGTTGCAGGTGCGATCAACACCTTCATTCTACTGACCTCCAGTTTATTTGCGGTGCTCGCCCACAATGCCGCTGAGCGCGGCAAGGGGCCGTTGGCAGCGTTCTACCTGCTCCTGACCATCGGCGGTGGTTTGAACTTCTTGGTGGTCAAAGCTATCGAGTGGACCAATGAGATCAAGCACGGCTTTACGCTAACAACTAACACCTTCTGGTCCTTCTACTACACGGCTTGTGGATTGCACGCCATGCACGTGATAGCCGGAATGACGGCCATGGGCATTGTTGCTGTCGGGGCTCTCCGCGGCAAGCACCTCCCGCGCGTCGAATATGTGGGCCTTTACTGGCACTTTGTTGACATCGTGTGGATCTTCCTATTCCCTCTGATCTACATCGCGAAGTAAGGAGTTGATAGTATGAGCGAAGCAGCTGCTTCCCACGATCACCACGGTGCTGCTGGCCACCACCATGAGCCACATGCCCCCAGCTACTACGTAAAGATCTGGGCCGTCCTTTTGGTCCTTCTTGTGATCAGTATCACTGGTCCGATGCTTGGTAACAAGATCCTTACCCTGATCACTGCCTTTGGGATCGCAGTGATCAAGGCTCTGATTGTTGCCGCATTTTTTATGCATCTCAACGTTGAGAAGAAGTACATCTGGTACGTGTTGCTGACGATGCTCACCGCGGTGTCCATGTTCTACTTTGGCGTGGTCGCGGACGTGCAGAAATACGACGGAACTAACTGGACAAAACCAGCCTCGTACAAGTATGACGCTGATATGAAGAAGGCCCATGAGGCTGCAGCAGGTGAGCATGGTGGCGGTGACCACGGAGCTCCAGCTGAGGGCGCCCATGGTGAGGCCAAGTAAGAGTTAGAGGACGTGAAATGGCTACGATGACGGGTGTTGCAAGAGGGCTGCCGGAACGGCGGCCTCCGGTGGTTCCAAATGCGGTGATTGGGACCTTAGTGCTGGTGCTTACCGAGGTCATGTACTTCTGTTCGCTGATCAGCTCTTTCAACGTCATCAAGGCCCAGCTTTTTGGCAACTGGGCACCGCCGGGCGATGTGCGGTTGCCTATTGCAGCAACAGCTTTCAATACGGCTCTACTGTTGGCTAGCGGTGTGACCATGTGGCTTGCTAATCGGGCCTACAAAGTCCCAAGCAAGAGAACCTTAGCGCAATTACTATTCGGTCTGACGATCACCCTAGGCGCCTGCTTTGTCGGGTTTCAGGGATACGAGTGGGTTAAGCTGATTAAGTACGGCATGACCATGCAATCAGGCATCTTCGCTGCAACCTTCTTCTTGATCATTGGCTCTCACGCTGCGCACGTAGCCGCGGCGGTTTTAGTGATGGCTTACCTCTACATTAGAATGGTCCGCGGCAAGTTGAGCCAAGGTGGCATGCAGGCGATGCAGCTGTTCTGGCTATTTGTCGTGGCGGTTTGGCCGGTACTTTACCGCCTGGTATACTTCTCCTAGGCCCCCCCGGTCTTAGCATTGGACCCTACAAAGGGAGGCTGCGGTGTTTAGTTTGATGAGTTTACTCCTTAAGTCCATGTCTACTTCGGTACCGGCATTTGCCTGTGCCGTATGTGGCAACCTGGGAGAGGATCCAGCTGCCGGTGCGATTCTTGCTGGTACTGGTTTGCTGTCTGTGGCTCCCATCTTAACGATCGGCGGCGGTATCTATTACGTTTACCGCAAGACTAAGGTCGATCGCGGCGCAGCCAGTGATTCGGATGCTGACTCATCGTCAACGGAATCTCCCATGCCTGTTTCAGAATAGATCTGTATATGGGTGGAGCCAAACGACTCATCCTGCTGATCGGTTTAAACATCGTTATCGGTGTTGGGATGTGGTTTGGTTTTCGTTGGACTGAACAGCGAGATCAAAAAAAGCAGCTCGACTCGACGGCGACCGAATCAGTCAGCGGCTTGACCAAATGGCCGGTGTTTCCATCGGCACATCCAGATCAGGCGCATATAGCCGTCGCTAATTGGCATGGTCAGCGCTTTGCTATTAATTTCTGGGCGAGTTGGTGTACCGCTTGTAGCGAGGAGCGCCCCCAGCTACTGCTTATTGGCGCCGAATTCCCACAAAACATGCTGGGGCTCGGGACTCTGGACTCATTGGCTCAAATTAAAGAAAGCGAATCTACGCATCCTCATCCTTATCC
>OMIY01000088.1 GCA_900299215.1 bacterium
ATTGGCGTTGCCGCTGCAGCTTTGGGGTGATCGGTGTTTCGGCCGTCTACCGCGAGATTGTCGATAGCCTCAATCAGCCCATAGTCCAAGGTGGCGGAGGCAACTTCTACGTTAAATCCGAGGTAGCACCGAAGTTGGATCTGGGATTTGATCTGGGCTACCAGTCACTCGCCTACATCGATCAAGGGGATTTACTCGATGGTCCGGATAGCTTAGCAACGGTGCAGTTTAGCGCTGCGCAAGGGCTACCCGCCAATCTCAAAATTACAGCGACAGCCTCTTATCAACACCAGTCCAACTATCAGTTTCATAATGTCCCCAACTATGCCCAACTGAGCGCCGACGGTGGCAATATTTTCGGCCGCGCCAGTTTAGAGGGAAGTCCGCTGCCGTTTTTGAAACTGGGAGCTTCAGCTCTTGTAAGCTCAACCACTTGGCAACTCAAAGATGAAGCGACGAAAGATGCCTTCGAACCAGTGGTCCCTAGCTATACTCAAGAACTGGACCTCTGGGCTGGGATCAATCTCCTGTTCTGAAAGATGACGCTATGCCCGATCGTGAATGGTTGCAGCATTTAGCTACGGCTCGCTTAGTTGACGGCGGCCTAAGGCCAAGTGATCAAGAGGCACTCAGCGCGACCGTATATGGCCGCATCGGCAGTGCTATCGACGATCTCAAGGCCATGGCTACGGACTACGCTGAAGCTCTGACCGAAATCAGTCAGGCGAGACTAAACGTCCGTGTGCTCGATGTGGCTGCGGGTGAGCGCGGCGACCCTGGTCCAGGCTTCATGCTGATGCTTGGCCGCTTTCAGCTGTGCGTCCGTCGGCAGAAATATGCTTTGACCGGCGAGATCAGCACCGTGCGTGACTTCGAGCGTCATGTTTTAGGGTCTGCTGTGTTCGAACCCAAGACCGACACCTTCGGATCGCTACTCTGGCAGTCGGATAACGCCTTGCTAATGACCAGCGACCTGATTATTAAGAGATTATTCGAGCAACTGATTAAAGCGGCGCGGACCAACTTAAGTAGTGAGGACTAAGATCTATGCGAGTTACTTTCAATGAAACCGATCGGAACAAAGTCCTTGAGAACATCAAGAATGCTCTTGGCCAACGCAAGCTCGCCGACTTACTTGACTTCAGCGTCAGTCCGGGCAGCCTCATCGTTAAGATCACCAAGCTTGGCACTTCTGAGCTCAGCTTTACGGAAAAGCCAGGGACCAACGGCCTTGAGTACACGCTCACTGGTGAAAAGATTGCCTTTGCCCATCGTGCGTTTAAAGGTGAAGTCACCGAGAAAATCATCAAGATCGTAGAGAAGGCTGGCGGCATCGTCGTCGCCTAAAAGACACCTCAGAAAAGATATCGCCTAAAAGATTTCTCGAAAAAAAAGTCCCATGAAAGACGTCACATGAAAGAGGCTGAATTAGATATTGTCGGCGATTTTCTCTGGGACAGTGAGTTTTCCCGCGCTGTCGATGATCTTACAACCAGCCGATTCGGTATTCCAGCGCGCGTGCTGATGGAGTTTGCCGGGCGCGCCGTTGCGGATGCCGTACTTGATCTGAGCGAGGACGAAGACGAAGATAAGACTCCAGTGATTGTCCTCGCAGGTCCTGGCAATAACGGTGCGGACGCAATAGTCGCAGCACGTTGGCTCGCATCGGCAGGTCGTCAGGTTCACACTTACTTAGTGCGGGAGTCTGCCGAGGCTAAACTCTCGCCTTTGTTGGAAGCACAACTCGAGACAGCCAAGGCTTCGGGCCTAAATATCGACGTCTATAAACGCGGCGCATTTGGACGCTTTAAGAAAGCTGAGCCAGTCGTCATTGACGGCATTTTCGGCATCGGGTTGACGCGCCAGATAGCAACTGATTCGGTGACGGCGAGTGCACTGCTGGAGGCCGCGAGCATTAGCGACGCCACAGTTGTAGCTGTAGATATCCCGAGTGGTGTTGACGCTGATAGTGGCAAAACTGCAACTGCGCTCCTACCGGCTGATCTCACGGTGACCTTTGGCGGAAAAAAGATCGCCCATATACTGGCGCCAGCGCGGGACCTCTCAGGTGAAGTTGTAGTGGTGGACATTGGATTTCCCACACGAGCCGTGAATCAAGTGGCCAAAAGCCATCCCAGTCGGTTCGTGGTTCCAGTTGGGCGAGAACTCTTGCTTGATGACCCATGGGCCAAGCTCAAGCGCAGCGCCCATAAATACGATCGCGGTCATGTCTTAGTGATAGGCGGAAGCCCTGGCAAAACGGGCGCCCCACTGCTTGCTGCCATGAGTGCTCTCAGAAGCGGCGCCGGCTGGGTCAGCGTCAGTATGCCTGAGTCGGCACTGGCAACACTGCGCGGCGACGTACCGCGCGAGTTAGTTTTTGAAAACTTGTTCCGCGGCGAGGAGCTAAACTCACTTGCTTTAGCCAAGTTTATCTCTGAACGCAAAGTCCGCGCCGTGGTCATTGGTCCAGGTATCACAGATAATCCGCTGACACCTGCCGTGATCGCTGAACTAGCTGCTTTCAGTTCCGAGTCGGGCGGTTTAGTCGTGCTCGATGCTGGTGCCACGCATGGCGTCCTGCCGATGCTACAGAACGCGGGTCTTGGATCCAGTCACTGGCTGCTAACGCCGCACCCTGGTGAGTGGCAAAAACTCGCGCCTACACCTCCACCAGCGCCTCTGACTCGAGCTGACCTTGAGGCTACCAAGCAATTAGCTGCGGAGCTTGGCATAACCCTACTCTACAAGCACGCCACACCTGTAGTTGTCACTGGCGACCTCGAACTTCCTGCTTTCGTACTAACCGAGGGTACTCAAGCCCTGGCTAGGGCCGGCTCTGGGGACCTGCTGGCGGGAGCCGCTGCGGCCCACGGAGCTACCGGGCTGAGTGCCGCCCTAGCGGTGCTGCGGGCTCAGACGGTGATCGCTTGGGCTGCACGCTTGGCCGAGCGCAAGCGCGGTCCGCACGGAGTGCTAGCGCAAGATATTTTGGCTCACATGGGACAAGTGACGGAAGCCGCCGAGTCAGCCGACTGACTAAGTTATGATTCAGTAACGAGCCATCGCGGGATCGATGCTGATAGCCCATTGCTCGACACCACCAGCTAGACTGACGGCCGAGGTGACCCCGTTTTCACGCAGATACATGGCCGCACTGAAAGACCGCACGCCATGATGGCAGATGGTCACGACTGTGGCGGCAGCTTTGAGTTTGGGCAAAAGCTCGGCGAAATTGCACTCTGCTAGCAGTATGCTGCCAGGTATATGACACACGTCGTATTCCCAACGCTGCCTAACATCGAGCAGGATAGGGCGCTCCGAACTCTGATCTTTAGTGCTTTCAAGAGCGCTCTTTAGCTTCTCAGCCGTCCACTCGATATCCTTCATCATCGCAACGATTCCCTCTAAACGCCTGAATACATAGCCAGGATCAAGACCAACCTGTCGCGCCAACTGCCCCACTGTAACTGGGCGATCTTGCGTCATTGCGACCCAAATTGGGGGCAGATTAAAGATCTCGTCCAGCACCATTTCCAGGTGCGGAATCCCAAACTCGGCGATGACGGTATCTTGATCAATCATAAAAAAGCCCGTAAAGATGCCAAAGACTCCTAACACGACTTAGGGAGCTGGACCAACGATCAATTGGAGGTCACACATGAAGATGCCTGGAGCTAGCATACTGCCCTATAGAGGTAAGTCCCCTAAACTGGCGGATGACGTTTTTGTCGCTAATGGGGCTCAGCTGATCGGCGACCTTGAGATCGGAGCTGGTAGCAGCATTTGGTTCAACACAGTGGTTCGCGGTGACGTACATTATATTCGGATCGGTGAGCGCACCAACATCCAAGATAATTCAACCGTACACGTCACCGGTAAGAAGTTTCCGTGCATCATCGGCAGTGACATCACCATCGGTCATAACGCCCTACTCCATGCCTGTACGGTGGAAGACATGTGCCTGATAGGCATGGGAGCTATCGTACTGGACGGTGCTGTGATCAGCCGCGAATCTTTGGTCGGTGCCGGTGCCCTGGTGACTCCGGGCAAGACTTTTGCGCCGCGCTCGTTGATCATTGGCTCACCAGCACGCGCAGTCCGCACCCTAACTGATGCTGAGATACAGGGACTACGCGATTCTGCCAACGAATATGTTAAGACAGCTCTGTCTTATAGGACCTGATGGATCAGGCTCAGCTAGCAGCAGCTTCTTTAGATAAAT
>OMIY01000089.1 GCA_900299215.1 bacterium
AAGCGGCAGCGGCAAAAGCTATTGAGAACTACTGGCGAGCCGTTGAGGGTACATTTGACGAACGGAAAATCAGAGATGCCGTCAACAATGCCATTGCCGGTAATGCCTTCGAAGTAGCCACCATGCTTCGTGAACGCTATCGGCCCGAAGAGCGATTAATGCTCTGGTTTGACTTCAACACTCACGATCAGCAAGCGATTCGCAGTGCGATGACTGGTTTTATGAGGCACGTGGCTCCCGCACTCCACTAGGAGAGTTGATCTATGGAACAGCAGTGGGCCAAACTTCTTGAACTACAGCGCCAAGGAATTGCGGAGGTAGCTATCCATGGGGCCGTTGCCTGGGTGCACGGTGCCCTCACTATTCGCTCGTTAGGGCGCGTCACGACCTTCGGACGTTCTCTGATGAAGCCCTACCAGATCAAAGTATTTGCCAAGGATCTAGCGACTGCAATCGGTCCCGAAGCAAAGGCAGTTGCACTGTCGTCGCACAATGCGGAACTCCTGCAGCTTGCGGCTGCCAAATCGATGCTACCTAAGGACGAAGCCAAGTTTCTACTGACTCCACCGTCACACCCGTTAAGCGGATCCACAGATCCCAAAGCCCACCAGGACAGATGGCATCATCCGTGCTCAGGTAAACACGCCGCTATTTTAATGGGTTCGAAACTACGTGGCTGGTCTCAGTTGGATTACCTCAGTGCTAATCACCCCTATCACCAAGCTTATCTTGCAGAACTCAGGACCGTGCTCGGCTCTGGTTGGACACCCGCTGTGACGGCTAGCGACGGATGCGGTTTACCCACGCACACCATGACCCTTGACGATATGGCGAAACTTTTTGCAGCGCTTGTTGCAAACCGTCACGAAGATTGGATCTGGTCATCAATGGTGGAATTTCCCGAGCTCATCGGTGGCCATGGACGTCTGGATACGGCGATCATGCAGGCCGGCAAGGGTAAAGTGGTCGCAAAAGAAGGAGCCGACGGCTTGCTCGGGCTTGCTATTGACCACTCAGACTATCCAAACGGACTTGGGATTGTGATCAAGACCGCACACGGCTGGGATCCCAAGATGATGGGCTATATTGCCAGTCGTGTGCTTAAACCTCTTGGAATCGACTACCCAGGCCCCGATTCACCAGCTGGACAAACCATAGTCGCTCCTAACCTATAGCTCTCGCTACCGGTGGCGGTGGCGGTATTTCCACAGGTTTTTGCGGACGATATTCCACAACGATCAAAGTTTCGTCGTCTGTGCTCGTTTTGTGGTGAGGTGCCTGCCGTCCCTCAGTGACTAAGCGCCGAACAAAATCGTTCAGCGGACCTTTCCAGACTGGTCTACAAATTTCACTGAGTTTACTTTGCCGTTTAACAAGTTGGATTCCATCGCTGACTAGGATGATCCGCTCCCCTGGACTGAGGGAATGTCGAGTTGCGATTGGATTCAATTTAAGATCGCATCCTACGGGATTATTTGGGGTGAAAAGTATCTGACCGCGTACAACCTTTCCCTCTTTCATTTGCAGAGTCACAGCTGGTGGATGCCCACAGGTTACGGCTGCTACTTCACCGGAATCGGTCATACTTATCGTTGCAAGACTTGAAATGTGCAGCCCTCCGCTATTGGCAAAGAGCGTTGCGTTTAACAAATTGGCATACCTGATGCCGAACGCCAAGTCTTCGAATGCATCAGGAGTAGATAGTCGCATGATCTGCAAAACCGTACGACAGGTCGAAACAATCAGCCCTGCCTGAAGACCGTGACCTACAATGTCACACATGATCACATGTTTGATGCCGGTCTTTTTACAGGTTTCAAATGCATACCAATCACCGCTGACGGAGCTCATTGGCTTATAGTGAACAGCAACGCCAAAATTACTCCATTTAGGCAACTCATGCAGGGTAAAAACCTGCGCAATGTCCGCCGCACGACTGATTTCTAGCTCAAGCACTTTTTTCTGAACCGATAAAGCGCGGATGATAAAGCTTAAGTTAGCGCGAATATCGGCATCAAAATATAGTGCAGTTGCCGCGCTTAAAAATACGACAAGGATCATAGGTGTTAAATCAATTAAAAATCTGATGTACGCAAAAGCCAGACAAGAAAGCAAAACGATGCTGGCTAGCAGCACGATAAAAGCCAAAGGTCGGCCCTTACCTAAAAGTTTCAAAAGTAAGAAAGCAAGCATACCAGCGATCAGCAACAGCAGCGAATCTAGATGACCAGGAAATTTGATCCATTGTTTGGTGATCATGGAGTTTAACATCGATGCGATCACGTAAGGGCCAGGGACAAGTCCCACCGGAGTGGTCGCAAAATCGGTGTTTCCGGTGAAAAATGCCGGAGCGATAAGAACGTAGTCACCGGGAGAAATCACTTGAGCAGCTTTTGTATCGGCATCTTGAGCAAGAAACTCGCGCATAGCAAACATCGATTGCCGTAGGCCCTGAGAGGTTAAGAAATTAACATAAATTCGTCCTTGTTGATCGAGGGGTATCAGGTCACCGCTTTCAAGCACAATATTTTTATCTTTTAGAGTCAAAGTCGACTCGCCAATCAGACTCACATGCGGTATCACGCGATCTCCGCTAAGAGATACAAACGCTGAGATGCGATCCTGACCAGAGGTCATCGCATGCCCAACTCGATTGAATACGAGTTTCAGACGTGAGTCTGGTCCGTAGGCAAATGGTAGAAAGTTCATCTGGTCAAAAAGCCAAGGGTGGTCCCTCTTTGACTTGGCATCAGAAAACAGGCGCTGCATCTGATATCTAGGCTGGTCCATGATTGGGATTAGCTCATCGCGACCAGGGACCGGTGTCTTACGAGCAAAGGCGATTGAAATCGGTTTGGTGCGGAGAGCACTTAAATCATCGATGCTGGCTTGCTCATCAGAGGTCAATTCTCGGGGTAAACTAAATAACTTGTCGATATAAACCGCGCTGGGGTGACGGCTATCGATTATTTTAAGAACTTTCATCCACTCACTTAGTGACAATTCAGGTCTCCCAGTTAAGGCAAAACTAGAATCATCGTAGACAATCATTTTTAACTTTTTAGACGCTACAGGAGCGCGGCCGATCAGCGATCTAAACTTGAAATAAAGTGGTGCAGTAAACTGCTCTTCGGCGTGGAGATGAAAAGCAGAAATTCGATAGAGCTGCAGCACGGCAACTATCAATGCAACACCAAGCACGCCCTGAGTCGTTTTAGCACGCAGTAGCCTAAGCCCATGTTTTAGTAGTCGATTAATGGCGCCGCCCTTTAAGTAACCCCCTGAATTCACCTGAGTCTTTCATCGGTCGATCGTGAAAAAATCTGTAGTTAAGGGTCTCTACCAAAGTCAGACTAGTTCACTGTCCAGCCCTCAAAATACTTGTTAAAAAACGGCCACAGCAATCGGTAATCTTTGCATTTTTTTGTTTATCTAAAGTTTTAAACAGGAACTTCCGAACACAACATTATGGCCTCGAAGAGATAATGCAAAATAGCCGTGAATGACGGAGTCACCTCTGGAACTTCAATCATCCACCCCGACAAAGATCAGCAGGACTATCGTTAGCCTGGTGGTAGCCCTTTCGCTCACGGTAAGCTGCAGTGATCCCTCGACCATGACATCTGGTTTAGGGAGCGCGCAGAATTCCAAAGACAGTGAAAAGCCAAAGCCACAACCACCAAACCCGACTCCCTCTGGACCGATCGAGCCGACTCCGATCACCGGAGCATATTTAACCTGCGGGTGGTCCAGCTACTCATCGCGGAACGACAAGGTGACAATTCTGTGCCAAGCGCAGACTGATGAAGCAGAGCTCATTTCTGCAGAGCGCATGGCAGCTGCGGCAACTTCTTGGAGTGTAGGCCGTGCTGCAGGCAGCGAAGCTGAGGCTGGTGTCGTAACGGAAGTCTTACCTGACCAAGCTGAAGTTACCGTATCCATGAGTTACCAGTTGGTAGCATCATACGAAGTTGCCTTGAGCAGCAATTACAAGTTGCTCGGTACAGTTTCACTATTAAGCACCCTGCCGGCTTCCGATCCTCAAAGCGCCCTGAGTGCGTGCGTAGGCACCTCAGGGGTCGCCAAATGCTTCGCTGCTCCAGAAAACAAAGTTAAATTGTACCAGCCAGGAGAATTCATCCAGGAGTCGACCGTAAAGATTGGGGAACAGACACTTCCTCCCGAAGCTGGATGCGGGTCGACTCCAGCGGGTGGAACAACCACGCGCGTGCGCTACCGAGCCGACAGGCCAGCGCAAGGCCAAGCTTGCGAAGCTGAGACTCAAACGCTTGCCTGCGAGGGTGGAAAATTCGTTTTGGTTGAGGGCGGTAAGTTCACCGCAAAATCCTGCACGCAGACACGCCTTCGGTACCAGGAGGAAAGTGCCGCCAAATGTGTTAGCGAGACGCAACAGTCCGTTTGCCAATACGGATCTTGTGGAAAATACAGCGGCAGTTATACTTTTAGTAAATGTGAGGTCTGTCGCACAAACCCAATAAATGGGCGTTGTATCAATCTACCATTCTAGCGAAGCGGAAGCGGAAACTCATGCATTACTCCTTGCTGCTGACTATTGTGGCTGGCCTTAATCTAGTTGGCTGTAAAACTGGTGCCAAGGAGCGCGCAAGCGATGCAAAAGTCATCGGCGGAGTGGTTACCAGTCGCCTGCCGCAAATAGGGCTACTGAAACGAATGGGAGGCGGCTACTGCACTGGGACACTGATCGCTGTGGACACTGTAGTCACTGCAGCTCACTGCCTAACTGATGCCGAACCAGGCGATTTTAGTTTTGTCATGCAGCAAGATCAGGCTAGTCCAGCCGTGGCCATGAGTGTCTCCGCGTTCAAGATTCACCCTAAATACGATCAGAGCACAAATAACTTCGATATTGGTCTAGTTAAACTCACTTCTAAGGCAGCATTTCCTCCCTTGGGGGTGGTAAGGTCTCTCGATCCCGTTGCGCTGATTGGCAAGAAGCTCACTACC
>OMIY01000090.1 GCA_900299215.1 bacterium
AGAGCCGCCGCCACCGGCTTTCAAAGAAGAGGGTTTTGAGCGTAAAGAGCGTGACATCACCATGTCGCAAGCCTACAGGTCAAAGCTGCTGACCACTGATTTCACCAAAGTACTTCAAGACGCCAAGGCAAGCCCCAACATGGTTGATGGTGAGCTTAAGGGATTCGTCATGACTAGGATCCGCAAGGACTCCATTTATGAAAAAGCCGGCTTGCAAAACGACGACATCGTCACGGAGGTCAATGGCGTACCTCTTACTGACACCGCGCAGTCGATCAGGCTACTGCAATCTCTGCGGGGGGAGAGTGAAATTGAAGTGCGCATCATCCGTGCCGGCACACCGCTTAAATTTAATTTGAACGTGAAATAATTTCCATAGGAGCTACCCATTAACCCTGCCATAGCCCAAATCTTAAGTCGCATCCGCGTGACACCGGCGCGTTTTGAGGCTGGCGTACGTTGGGCGGGGCGTGCAGCGTTGGTCATGGCAGCTGCCTACCTTGCAGCAAGTTTTCTCTCTGCATACCTTATGGGGCAGATGCTCGGTTCGGCTATGACTGTGTACAACACGATGAGCCGACGCAAGATCACCACAGCATCGATCAATTTGAGTACCTCAGTGAACTATCGCGATATCGAACACGCGATTCAGGAGCGCAACTTATTCAATTCCAGCGGTCAGTTTCCGGATGAAAAGTCCGGCGGCGGTGGCGGAAGCAGTGGTGGCGGCGATGCCAAGCCGGTAAACACGTTCGACATCAATGCTGCTTGCAAGAAGCCGACTATGAACGTCGAATTAGTGGGCACTATTTTCCTCGGCAGCAAGGATTCGATCGCGACCGTGCAGGAGCAGGGGTATAGTGAGTCAGATTCTTACCGTGAGGGAGATCTGGTGTACGGCACTGATGCGGTAGTCGTGAAAATCGAAAGAAATCGCGTCATCATCAATAATAAAGGCACCAAAGAGTGCCTAGAGCTGGCCTCCGAGGTTAAGCTGCGCGAGACTGTCGGCGGTTTCCCTGATGCCAAAAATACTACGCAACCGCCGCAAGGTCAGGTGGTTGACAATTGTTTGCTCGATGAGAAGTACGTACATGACGAACTTGGCCCAGGCTTTGGTACAATAATTCAGAAGGCCCGCCTGGTTCCAAATACCGTCGACAATCAGATGAACGGATTTAAAATCTTCGCCATTGACCGTAGTAGCCTCTATGGCAAGACCGGTCTGCAGGACGGTGACGTGATCACTCAAGTAAACGATACCAGCCTTAAGTTACCTGAGCAGGGATTCGCACTGCTACAAGCATTTCAGGATGAAAAAGAGGTTCGAATACATATTTTACGGAATGGAACGACACCAATGACAGTTACTTGTCGGATTAAATAATCTGAGAATCAGCCAGTCGAATGATACGGTAGAGCACGATTAGGGAATAGGAGTACCGAATGTTTGGCCCGAGAGATCCCGCCGGAAGATGCATGAGCGTGCGTATATTCGCATGCTTTCTGGTCGTTTCCTTGCTACCTGCGCCAGATGTAGCCTCGGCAGCTCCGCCGCGTGGCTCGCAGGCATCAAGTCGCGCCAAGGACAATGGTAACGGTTCTGGAGCCGCAGCCACGAATGGCTCGGCTGCGAGCGCTGGGACCAGTCCCGATCTGCCAGCCGAGGATAACGATCTACCTCCACCAAACGACGAGACTACTGATGTCGATGAGACGCGCGTTCTGCAGGGAGGTAACTCAAAGACTGGTGCGGCAGTAGTCAAGGTTCCTGCACGTCGCGGCTCGGCTGCTGTTGCGTCGGGTCAAGAGCTCGTCAATATCGACTTCCCCGAGCCAACCGAGATTAAAGACATCATCAAAGCCGTCGCGCTTTGGACTGGCAAAAACGTCATCCTAGACCGCAACGTCAACGGTAAAGTCCAGATCATTTCGCCACGAAAAGTTACCAAGGAAGAAGCTTATCAGGCCTTTCTGTCTGCTCTAAACTTGCTCGGTCTAACAACTGTGGAGACTGGCAAGGTCATCAAAATTATGCCAGTCCGCACGGCCGTAAAAGGTAACTTAAAAACCTTCCTTGGTTCTAGCTGGACCATGATGACCGACGAGATCATCACGCAAATCGTTCCGTTGAAGTACATCGACGCCAAAGAGATTCAGTCGACTCTGTCGCGCATCGTATCATCCAATTCGATGATTGCTTATCAGCCGACTAACACTCTGATTATCAGTGACTCGGGCTACAAGGTGCGTCGCGTTCTCGACATTCTCGAACTTTTGGACGTGCAGGGGCAGCAAGCTCAGGTTGCCATAGTACCCATCCGCTATGCTGAAGCTAAGAGCATTACGGAAAAGGTGTCGGAGATCTTCAAGAGCAGTGCCGAAGCTAAAAAAGGTACCGGCTCCGGGGGATATCGTAGCTATAAGATCATGACTGACGAGCGTACCAACTCGGTGATCATCTTCGGACCACCTCGGACGATCGCTGATGTGAAAGCTCTGGTCCGTAAGTTTGACGTGCAACTAGACGACCCGTCGCGTATGACAACGATCCATGTGCGGCCACTCGACTACGCTGACGCCAAAAAACTGGCATCAACCCTGCAGGCATTGGCCACAGGCAAGAAGCAGCCCGGTGCTGAGTTCATGCACCGTCCACCGGTACCGATTCCTGGTGGCATCCCAGGTGCTGCTGCAAGTGGCGAGCCGATCAGTGTCGCGGCATTAAGCGACGATGTGAAAATCGCTCCAGATGATGCGACAAACTCGCTGCTTATCACTGGTAGTCGCGCAGCTTATCAGACCATCAATTCATTGATTCGTAAGCTTGACCTGCGCCGTTCTCAGGTATTTGTCGAGTCGGACATCCTCGACATCAATATGGACAACAACTTCCGCTTTGGCTCCTCGATTTTCGGTGGTAGGGGCGGTCCGAGCAATACGGCTATCGCAACGGGTTGGCAGGCTGGGCAGCTGGCGCCTCTGATCGCGGCGCAGGCCGCTGCCAACGTCCCCGGGGCACAGGTGGTTTCAACTCAGACTGTAACGCAGGCGGCAGCACCGTTTGCCGACGAGATGACGATCGGTATCTTGTCTGGCAAGCAAGTGAGCATTCCGGGATTGGGTACCTTTAGCCCTGGCGCTCTGATTAAAATGATGAAGCAGGACTCGAACGCACGAGTGCTGTCGACGCCAAATATCCTCACCTCAAACAACGAAGAGGCACAGATCGTCGTTGGTCAGACGCTGTACTTTGTGAGTCGCGAGATCACACCGTCGACAGGTGCGATCGCTAACCGGCCTGAGAAGGTCGATGTTGATTTGACCTTGGCTGTTAAGCCCAACATTAGCCAGTCGGATTACGTGACCCTCCAGGTCACCATCGAATCAAACTCGATCCAAACGGTAGACCCGACAACGGGCTTACCACTTCTTAACAAGAGGAAGAGTAAGCAGATTGTGACCGTCAAAAATATGCAGACGGTTGTAGTGTCCGGTTTGGTGCAGACCACGGAGATTAAGAGTTACCAGAAGATTCCACTACTTGGTGACATTCCGCTGCTGGGCTTCCTCTTCCGTAATCAGACTGCCCGCAAGCAGCGCAACAACTTGATGATCTTCTTGACTCCTCACATCATCCACGGTGCCGATGATTTGGCTGCGATTTATAAGAAAAAGGTCGATGAACGGGATGAGTTCCTCCAGTCGATCTTTGGCTCAAGCCATGTCAAAGATGATTTTTATGCTCTACTGCCAACTAAGGAAGACGGGCAATACGTCCAGGACGACTCTGACAAAGCCGAAAAGGCACGCCGCGAGCAAATGCTGCGGGAAATCAATGCCGATGCGCAGCCACCTAAGTACAATCAAAAAAATGATGACAAGGACGCCGAGTCTGAGCGTCAGAAAGATGCTGAACCTGCGACTAAGTCCGACGATAGTCCCACCTATGTACCAATGTCCACCGACGAGGGTGGCGGTGGTGACGTCGGCGGTGGCGGCGACGGTGGCGGCGGTGGTGAGCCACCACCACCTCCTCCTCCCCCGGAACCAGCAGGTGATTAATAGGTCAATGAAAGTACATGTAGCGAGCGAGACTTTAATTTATGAGTGAAGAGAAACAACAACGTGGAGAGGTACCGCAGCCTTCGTCTGGCAGCGGTGCGAGTGGGGGTCCTAAGTGGACAAACCTACCTACGGTGTCTTTTCGTAAGCTACAGCGTAAGACTCTGGGCCAAATTCTAGTTGAGTCTGCGGCTATCACCGAAGAGCAATTGGATGAGGCCCTTAAAAAGCAAGCTGGGTCACAGGCCAAGATTGGCGAGATCTTGGTTGAGGAGGACCTACTCAGCGAAGAAGATATCTTGAAGGCACTCGCTTATCAGTTGGATCTACCCTACTACCCGCGACTGCCGACGAACGACATTGATCCAGGGCTCGTTGACAACATTCCGATCCAGTTTTGTCGCGATCACAAGATACTGCCGGTTGCCAAAGATGATTTTAACGTAACGGTTGCCGTTGCCGATCCGCTTAACATTTTTCCGTTGGATGATTTACGCCTCATTCTATCGACCAACATCAACATGATCGTTAGTCCGCCGGCGGTCATCGAAAACAGCATCAACCGTGTCTACGAACGGTCGAACGATGCTTCACAAAAAGTTTTGGACGACCTCAATGCACCCGATGTCGGTGCCGACGACGACCTTGAAGAAACTCGCGACTTACTTGAGTCCACCGACGACGAGAAGCCAATCATTCGCCTTGTGAACGGACTTTTGGCGCGAGCGGCCAAAGAGCGTGCATCGGATATTCACATCGAACCCTACGAAAACGAGATTATGGTTCGGTTTAGGATAGACGGCGCTCTGCAAGATAAGATGCAGATTCCGCGGCGTCATGCCTCGACTCTTGCCACCAGGATCAAGATTATCGGTAAGTTAAATATTGCTGAGAAAAGGGTGCCGCAGGACGGCCGTATCGCCTTCAGAGTGGCGGGTAAAGATATCGACGTTCGCTTGTCGGTGCTACCGACTTCGCATGGCGAGCGCATCGTCATGCGTCTGTTGGACAAATCTACTGGTGCCAAACGACTTGAAGATATGGGTCTAGATCCTGATATCTATCAAAAGTGGGTGCATCTGATTGAACAGAGCCACGGCATTATTTTGGTGACCGGTCCTACGGGTTCCGGTAAGACGACGCTCCTTTATGCATCATTGATGCACATCAACACTTCAGACATAAATATCGTGACGATCGAAGATCCGGTCGAATACCAGTTGGCTGGTGTAGGTCAGGTCGAAGTTAAAGAAAAGATTGGCCTCACGTTTATGGAAGGGCTGCGATCGATTCTGCGTCAGGACCCCGATGTCATCATGATTGGTGAGATCCGTGACGGTGAGACTGCTGGTATCGCCATTCAGTCATCGATGACCGGTCACTTGGTATTCTCAACGTTGCACACCAATGATACCGCGACGACGGTTACGCGTTTTCTGGATCTTGGTGTCCAGCCTTTCCAAGTTTCGTCGACGGTACTTGGTATCATGGCGACACGGCTTATCCGTAAACTTTGCCAAAATTGTCGTGACGCCTACGATCCGCTTGATGGCGAATTGAAATTGATGGGGATGACCCGAGAACAGCTCGGTGGTCGCAAAATCTACCGTGCAGGTGATGGCTGCGAGGAATGCCACGGTCTAGGCTACATGGGTCGAATGGGTGTGCACGAGCTGATGATTTTGGATGATGACATCCGAGATGTGCTTTTACAGTCGCAGGACTCCAATCGAATCAAGAAAAAAGCTCTTGAAAA
Source organism: bacterium (assembly GCA_900299215.1). Lineage (GTDB taxonomy): Bacteria > Bdellovibrionota_B > Oligoflexia > Oligoflexales > CAIYRB01 > CAIYRB01. Next base: position 5,822 of record OMIY01000090.1, read on the forward strand.
GGGAATGAAAACGCTGCGTGACTCCGCCATTCTGAAAGTCGTGAATGGCCTGACCTCGCTCGAAGAGGCTTTGGCAAATACTCAAACTGACGATTTACGTACCGAAGCATAGGTGACCCTCTTGGCAATTTATGTCTACAAAGGCTATGACGCAAAGACCGGTGCTGCCCGTAAGGGCAAGATCGAAGCGGACTCGCCTAAAAACGCCAAGACGCGGCTCCGTCAGAAGGACAAGATCATTGTCTCCGAGATTAAAGAAGAAGTCTCGATGGACAAGATTAAGTCCAAACGCTCGCTCTTTACTCAAAGTGTGAAGGCGATGGATATTGCGGTGATGACGCGGCAGTTTGCCACCTTGGCTAATGCTCACATTCCGTTAGATGAATCGCTGAAAGCGTTAACAGCTCAGGTCGAAAGCGAGGTGCTTCAGGGTACTCTGTCAGCTGTGCGTGAGCAGGTGTCTGAAGGTAAAAGTTTAGGCGATAGTGTGGCCCAGTTTCCGGCTGTTTTTAATCGCCTCTATGTCAACATGGTGCGAGCTGGTGAGAGCTCGGGGACCCTCGGTTTAGTACTCGACCGTCTTGCGATCTATATGGAAAAGCAGGAGCATGCCAAGGGCCAAGTCATGAGTGCCATGATGTATCCATCGGTGATGATCTTGGCGCAGTTGTCACTGATCGGCTATTTGCTAATCAGCCTGGTGCCTAAGCTGCAGAAGATCTTTGCCAGCTTGAAGGCGCCGTTGCCTTGGTACACGAAGTTGACGATTGCTATTTCAGAGTGGCTGCAAAACCAGTGGTTTCTCCTTCCAGTCATTGGCTTTGGGGTTTACTTCTTTACTAAGAGATGGCTCAGCAGTGATGCAGGGCGTCGTAAGTTTGATCAGATGGCGCTTAACCTGCCGGTTTTTGGTCCGCTCATCATGAGGATGCAGGTGTCGCGGTTTACGCAGACTTTATCAACTTTGCTTGCCTCCGGCGTACCAATTATCAAGGCACTCGAAATTACTAAGAACATCATCACTAACGTTGTTATTGCTGAGGTCTTAGATGCGGCAAAAGTGTCAGTACAAGAGGGTCGGAGCCTAGGGCAGACTATCGAAAAAAGCAATCAATTTCCGCCGCTTGTGACGCACATGATCATGACTGGAGAGCGTACCGGTCAGCTTGAAGAAATGCTTGCCCACGTCGCCGTAGCCTATGAAGCCGAGGTGCAACGAAAAATTGAGGGGATGATCTCTCTCATTGAACCTCTGATGATCGTGATGATGGCGGTTTCGGCCGGTGGCATTATCGGATCCATCATCGTGCCTATGCTTTCGATCATGAATCAAATCCGTTAATCTAATATTTATGGTAGAGCTGTTAATCAGGATGTAGTGTTTGCCCATACCTCTCGCTGAACGGGCCTCAAGAAGGAGTCTTAAATGTTATCTATGGTTCGAATTCTGAAGGGAATGAAAGCTCGCATGAGCAGGGCGCTGCAACCGGAATTTCTGAGCCAGGGCGAGCGCGGGATGTCCCTTATCGAAATCATCATCGTTGTTGCTTTGCTCGGAACGCTGATGGCTTACATGGTTTCTAACCTTATTGGGCAGTCGGAAGAGGCGAAGAAGGACGAAACTAAACTTGCGCAGGGTGTGATCTCGCAAGGCTTGCAGATGTACCGCATTCATAACAACAAATATCCAGGCGATCTGAAGGGGCTACTCACCAACCCAGGCGACGCCAAGAACTGGCGCGGCCCATATACCGAAGCCAATAAGCTCAAGGATCCTTGGGGCAATGATTTCGGTTACGAGTCCGATGGTCGCAACTACAAGATCATCTCTGGTGGTCCGGACGGCACGATAGGTAGTGAGGACGATATAGTCTATCCAGCAGAGGACAAGCCAAGCGGTCCCTAACTAAGCGGGAGCCGGTTAGATTTTTTGCGTAAAAAGGGCGACATGATCACAGCTACGAAAGAAGGCCGAAGCTCAGATGGCTTCAGTTTGATCGAAGTGATCGTCGTGATCGCCCTGATTGCCTTTGTCTACACAGTCGCTATCCCGCAGTTTAATCTGCGGACTGGCGCTGAAGTGTCAACGAAATTGTCGCAGCTTGCTGGTGATATACGCAATGCTTACGACATGTCAGTGCTGACCGGTAAGGCCTACCGCATCGTCTTCAATTTCAATTCCGGTGAATATTGGCTCGAAGAGACAAATCGCAGTGATTTTCAGTTGCCTGCCGACAAGATAGACAGAGAGTTGAGCGAGAGCGAGCAAAAGGATGAGGAGGTCGCCTTCGATTCGCGCTTCCAACAGTTTACGGAGCTGGCTGGGCCCTCGGTCGCCGATCCCAAGGGTGAAAAAGAGATCCCACCGACATCCCCGCTGCTTGCCGCCAAGTCATCGTTGCGACTTCCCTCATGGGGAAAGGTAGACGGTGCCGATTGGAGCGGGCGTACCATCGGGCCCAACTTGATGATCAAGGATATGCAGTGTGAACACCATGGACATAAGTTAGATCTCAATGAGCTCGGTCAGGATGCGCACGCCATGCTTTATTTTTTTCCGCGCGGCTATGTTGAGCGTGCAGTAATCCATGTAGCCTATAAGAAGGGCGATATGGTCCCGGACGAATCTCAGGAGATGTATACCATCACCACAAACCCCTATGAGGGCACTGCCGAAGTCCAGCCAGGATACCGAGATGTCGACGTTTCTCAGGAAAAAGAAGAATAAAAAGCCGGGTGAAGCTAGCTTCACGCTGATCGAGACGGTGATCGCTCTCGGTATTATTGCTTTTTTAATTGTCAACGTTGCCGTGGTTCAAGGTAATGCGATTGTCTTTGCAGATTATAGCCGCAACGTTGCTCAGGCCACCTGGCTCGCAAGGCGGGTCATGTCACAGGTGGACTATCATTGGCATACCAAGCCATTTAAAGACTTAATCGCCACCCAGGGTGAGACCAAATTCGAGGATTTTGACGAATATAGTTACAAGCTGGAAATATCCGAGTGGAAGTTTCCATTTGTGAAACTCCTCGAGACGGCGCTTAGCGGCGGTCGCAAGAAAAAGGACAAGGACGACTACGATAGCCGTGTCAGCGAAGTCGATACCTCTGGCATGTCCGGAATGGTCGAGCAGGTCGTCAAGCAGATCTTTGCCGACGAACCGATATTTCTGATTGCCAAGGTTGAGGTGTCCTGGCCAGAGGGTGCGCAGCGCAACTCGACCTCGATGACCTATTTACTCACCAATCAGATGAAATTAGACGAGGCCATCTTGGGTCTTAAATCGGTGCATGAGCGACTCACCAAACCACCAGCAAAACCCGGAGCGCCTGGAGCAGCTCCGCCGCCACCGCCGCCGCCCACGCCTATTGATAATCCAATGGATTCACAGCCTCCAGCGGACGTACCGCCTGCTGATGTACCTCCAGCCGAACCGCCACCCGAGATCCAGTAAAGGTTCAGCAGAGATTGAGTGGTAAGGAATAAGTAAGGAAGAGAAATCACTTGAAGCATAAATTGTCACAACCAGTAACTAACGCTCAGGCAGGTTTTTCCCTGATCGAGGTGGTTATTACTGTGGCAATTCTCATGACCTTGACCATTGCCGTAGCCGTGATGATGCGTAACGGTTTTGACGTCCGGCAAGGACTATCTGATCGTGCTCGTGTGCTTCACCGGTTGACAGTGAGCATGGAGAAGATTGGTAACGACCTTCAACACACAATTTTTGTGTCCACGAAAGACGGCGATCGCAACGGCATTGACCGTACCGTGAAAACAGTATTCAAGGTCGAAAAGTCCGGAGTCAACGGCGACAAATTGTGGTTCACCACTATGACTCATCAGCCGCTGTTGGCTAATGCCTATGAGTCTGATCTGACCATGGTTGTGTATACGCTCAAGGACTCCAAGACAGCCGCTGGTCGTCAGGATCTTTACCGAGCGGAGACACCGGTGATCCCGCTAGACGTGAAAGAGGAGCCGACGATGCGGCTCCTAGCATCTGGAGTTAAATCCTTCACGGTCGAATGTTGGAACGGGGATCGCTGGTCCAAAGATGCTTGGGATACCGGTAGATCTGAAACTCGTGGTCTTATTCCACGCCTGGTCAAGATCACCATTGAAGCATATGTGCAGGATCGTTTTGATGGGGATGGACAAGACCAAGCGTCAGCGGACCTGCAGACGGAAAAGATCAATTCGGTCATCTATCTGACTCGATCCGAAGAGTTTGCTGAAATTAAAGATCGCGACAAAAACATTAAGTGGGGGACGCTGTGAAACAAAGTCCCCAGAAAAAACGGCGTTGGCCAAAGCTATATTTTGGGTTTCCTATCGCTGACGTTGATGTAGGCGACAACGATCTCGATCATGCTAAGAATGCCAGCGAGTCTAGGCCTAAAGAACGCGGTATTGCACTGCTGATTGCTATCATGATTGTGTCGATCATGATGCTGTTTACCAGTGATCTTATTTTATCTTCACGCGTCAACGTTACCTTGGCGAATCAGGTGAAGGACAATGTCAAAGCGGAATACATGGTTAAATCCGGTGCTAATATTGCAACGCTGCTCTTATCAGCGGACTGGGCCTATAAGTTATTTATGGCCCAGCAGGATCCTAAGTCCCAACTTTCCACCGGCATTGGCGACATCTGGACGGTGATGAACGGACTGCCGCTAGGTGGCGAGACGGCCGAGATGATGGAAGGTTTTCAAAAGGAATTTAATTTAAATTCTGTGATGGATGGTGATGTTCTAGCGAAACTCAAAGAATTTGACGGCATGTTCACCATCAATGTCAGCGATGAATCACAGCGCATCAACGTCAATAACTGCTTTAGCGGCAAATGTAGCCAGGTCATGCTAATGCTTGAAGCATTGTTTTCATGTCCGGCGGAAAAGCAATTTCTTGAGCAAAAGAAGCTCAATCCGCGTGAGATGGCGTTCCGGATTAAAGATTATATCAAAAAAGACCCGAAAGCCGACGAAGCCTCGGGTTTTAACGACAAGAATGAGCCCTATCAGCGCCGGCAGCCCAAACAGATGGCCAAGGCAGCACCGCTGGACTCTATTGAAGAGTTGCGCATGGTCGAGGGCTGGGACGCCGAGATGCAGGCGATATTTGGCCCCTATCTAACCGCTTATCCTTTCCAACACGGATCGACTGATAACAATAACTTCCAACTCAATATCAACACGGCTCAGCGCGGGTTGCTACAGTGTTTGTTTCCGGAGACCCGTGGCGATTGTGCGGAAAAGGTGGCCCTGGCCATTAAGAAGCGGGACGAGGATTTTACGCTGCTTAGTCAACCAGGCGAAAAAATGGCCGATACTCTAAGGAACCTGCTTTGTTACGCAGGTGGTGACAACAACGGGAACACGGGTGAGGCGACTAACCGCGGTGCGTGGTTTAAGCAGTATAGTATGACGTATCGTATAGAGGTTGAGGGCAGTGTTGGTGGAAGCACCAAAAAGCTGATTGCAGTGATTGAAAGAGTGATGCCTGACCAGAAGAAAAGCGACCGCCTCGCTTACCGGCTCCTTTACTGGAAGATGATCTGATGAGAAGATCTAACATATGAGAAACTCAGGGAGATAGTCTCGGATGCAACGCATCATCGGACTTGACATCGGTAGCTATTCGATCAAAGCGGTCGAAATCGTCAATACGTTTAAATCGTATGAGATCGCTAATTTCTATGAAAACGTGATTCCACAGATGGAAGATCTTGATCCCGATCAAGTGATTCCATCATGCATGGAACAGCTTTTTCAACAGAATGATTTAAAAGCCGACCGTATTATTACAGCGATGCCTGGTCAGTATATTTCAAGTCGTGTCATGTCGTTTAGCTTTGCTGATCCGCGCAAGATCGAAGCAGCTATTATGGCAGAACTAGAAGATGCAGTGCCTTTCAACATGGACGATATGATTATCGACCATCAGATTCTAGGCACGATGAACGACATGACCGTGGCCCTGGCCGTAATGACGCGCAAGAATTTTTTGCGCAGCTTCCTCGAGCATCTGCAACGCATCAATATTGATCCGAAGTTGGTCGACGTTGACAGTTTGGCGTTCTATAACTTGGCACCTTACGTCGAAGCTGAGCCAGGTCAGTGCTATGGATTGGTCGACATCGGTCACGAGAAAACGTCACTTTGTATTGTTCAAGACGGCGTCTTGCGGATGTTCCGTTCGATTAACCTAGGCGGGCGCTATCTTAGTGAGTTTCTAGCACGCGATTTAGAAATGCAATTTGCTGAGGCTCAGCGCATCAAACATAGAGTGTCTCAGGTGCTTTGTGACGGGGCTCAAGGAGAGGACCTTAGCGGTGATGACAGACTTGTCGCGGAGCGCATAACGCTTGCCTCTAACGCTATCGTCAAGGAACTTGGACGTACGTTCTACGCCTTCAAAAATTGGGAAAAAACACCACTCTCTGCCATCTACATCTCGGGTGGAACAAGCAAGATCAAAAACTTTGATCTCTATCTGCAAGAACAGCTAGAAATTCCGGCCAAGGCCAACCGTATTGATAAGACTGATTTGAAGTTGAACCCGGACCTGAGCGAGCATATGGCCATCATGCCGCAAAGTATCGCTATAGGTATGAGGGCTGTTGGAGCAGCAAAGCGACATTCGCAAATAAATCTGCGACAGGGTGAATTTGCCTTCATCCAGAATTACGAATCTTTGCTCAAAGGCTCCGCTGTTGCCTTTAGAGTGGTGACTGCCGCAATAGCTATCATGTGTATTAGTTACGGTATCAAATTCTGGTTCTACAAACGTCAGATCGAGACTTTGCGTGCTCAGTATCTAAAAGAGTATTTGCAGATTTTCCCGTCAGCTAAGAGTCAATACATCGCTGGCAAGTATACTTTTGAAAAGCTGCGTAGCGATTCATTGCAAAAGTTGCAGAAGGAAATTCTTAGCAAGAACACCGCGATCACTACGTTTATTGAGGAGAACTCTGCAAGCCCGGCGTTGACGATCTTAAAGTCTCTAAGTGAGGTCATACCCAAGGATCTGAAGCTTGACGTCACTCTATATCAGTACAACACGCTGGCTACTGGCGGCGGTAAATTGGTTTTGCGTGCGGAAACAGACAGCTACGCCTCGGTTGATAAAATTCTCGACGCGGTTAAGACCTCAAAGCTGTTAAAAGATGTCGAAAACAAACAATCTAGTCCTAAACCAGGTACTGATAACAAGGTGATTGAGTTCACAATCAATGCTGATTATGCAGGCAGTGTAGGCGGAACAACTAAGGCCTAGGTCGCATGGTGGGGAGTGCATGAGCGTCGTCGCAAACTTTACTGATAAGCTGAAAAGCCAGCTGCAGATTAGTCTCGGCATGGCGAAGAAGCAGCTTTTTGGTACTAATAACGAGAAGCTAGATTTTCTTATGGATAGCTTTTATAAGCTGTCCCCAAATCAACGAACTGGCGTATTGGCTGGTGGCATTGCAGGTATTTTTCTTGTCGTCGTGATCATCTTTGGTTTGTACTTTTCTTTGGTGAACGGTCTTAAGTCGGATCTGTCGCAAAGTTTTGCCGCATTGCACGAATTGCAGTCCAAAAAAGCCATGTATGAGCAGGAAAATCGCAATTTCGAGAAGCTGGCAGATATGCTTGAACGTAAGACTAAGCAAGTGAGCTTAAAGCCGTTTTTCGAAAAAATTGCCAATGAGCAGTCAGTGACGCTGGAAGGTCTGAGCGATTCTCAGTCTCCCCTGCCAGCGGACAATCCATTGTCGGAGCGGATTAAGGAAGTTAGGGTAGAGATGCGTATGCCAAACATCTCCATACCGCGACTGCTAGGATTCCTGGTTGAAGTCGAAAAATCCAACAAGTATCTGCGCGTCCAAGATTTGCAGATACGTGCGCGCTATGGCACCAAGCTATACTTTGATGCGCAGTCCAAAGTGCGTGGTTACGATAGCGATAAGTAGAACAAGTGATTACTGAACAACAAGGCACTAAGGCAGTGTCCTGAGAGGGTAGGGAGTCCTATGGCAAAGCAGACGCGAAGAGCGCTACAGATCACTCTCATGATCGGGCTCTTTTTCGTAAGCTTTACGTTTTTTATGTTTATAACGTTCCCTTACGAAGTGTTGAAGGAAGCTGTTGCGGCTCAGTTGACCAAAGAGACCGGCTACACTTTCCGTATCGGCAATATGGGCCCAGCCTTGCCTCTTGGTTTTTCGGGCGAAAACATTCACATAGAAACGCAGAATGGATCATCAGCCCTCGACTTAAAAGGCCTGAAATTTCACATTGAGCTGCTCAGTCTTTTTACCGGTAATCTCGGGGTTTCTGCCCAGGCCCTTGCAGGCAAGGGCAACCTTAGTTTTGCAGTCAACTTTGGTCTCATCGATTTGGCAAAAGGCGCAGTCATACCGAAACGCTTGGCTATTGAATCGAAAAACTTCCCGCTTGATGGCATTATCGGATTCGCCATCAACGTCGCGACATCCTCTCCCGATGCCAATCCGATGGTGGCACCATTACTTTCAGCAGTCGGGGTTTCAGGGGAGCTAAATGGTACTGCCGACTTCAAACTGGATGCCAAAAACCCAGTACAGTCCAATGGCCAGGCTGATTTAAAGTTTGCCAATGCCATTTTAAAACTGAGTAGCCCTCCTTTGGAATTGCCGGATCAGGTCTTTAGAAAAGCGCTGATCAAGGCCAAGATTGAAAACGGCAGTGTAGTCATTGATCGTACCTCTGGATTCGTTGCAGATGAGCTAGAACTCTTAGCCGACGGCAAAATTCTGCTCAAGCCTGATGCCGGCGATTCTCAACTAGACTTAAAAGTCATCTTTAGACTTAACGCTGGTCTGAAGGATAAATTTGGCTTCCTGATAGATGCAGTGACAGGTAGCGCAACAAGTGAAGGTCGGCTCACTATGCAGGTCCGGGGATCGCTTGATGCACCTGCGGTCACGACATTTTGACGTTAAAAGTCACCTTCAGATTGATTATGTCGCTTAAGCATATTTCCTCATCTTCTAATATATTTCTGATTACTTAAGTCTTACCCTCCGGATGGTACCTTTGACATTGTTTATAAGCATGACCTAGACTGTTATATAGACCATAAAATCATAACTCTAATCGGCATTGAGCTATGGCGGATTTTGCACATCAAGTGCGGTGTATCCTCAGGGTCTATCGTGACCGCGGTGCAGCGGCTTTGGCAAGTTTGACATCCGGTAAGATTGACGAAGGCAATACTTGGTTAAAACGTCGTACTGCAGCATTTCATAACCTCCGTGTCGCGGAAACACGGCTCGCAACCGGATCAATTGAAGAATTAGCAGATGATCCTGAAGTACAAGTAATCTGGCAAGAAATCAGGAGCATCGACGAAAAACTGCAGCAAGCCATCAGAGAATCGCAGACTAAGACCGCAGAACTAGCTCGCAAACTGCAAATCGCTCGCCAAAAGATCACATGCTACCGCTCCGGTGAACCTGAATCCCCAAGATTTGAGCAATCAGCTTAACCATAGATAGTGTCTCCCCCGACCTCAAGGAGGTTTCCATGGTGTCTAATAGCGGAGTACAAAAAAAACTGGCTCTCGTATACGGTACGTTGCCGTCGGTCGAGGAGATTGATCAGTTTCTTTTGACGGCATCCGACTACGAGGTAACGGTCATCACCTCGGAATCGATTGTCGGCTACCTGACGCAAACCAGCCGTTACGACCAGCTGACCTGCATAGCACTGCCGGATCACAGCGAAAACACCACCTATCTGCCTGGCCTAGAGAAAGCCTTACAAGGCTTTGACCTAGTGGTCGTGAAGGAACGACTAGGTATGTATGCCTACCAGGCGGTTAAGGCTAAATGGCGCAACCGCTTCCGTCTAATCATTTGGGTCGACAACCTTACGGCGATGCCGGGCGAAGACATTACCCACATGCGGACGATCCGATCGGAAGTCGGTAACGGTGCGGATGCTTTCCTCGTGCAAACTGAAGCCGCGCGGACGGCTTTGATGATCGAAGGTGTGGAATCCCAGCGCATTCTCAGCTTCTCAGCCTTTGTCGAGCAGCGTATTCAGAGACAAGCTAAGACCAGAGCTAGAGCGGTAGCCAATTTAGGGCTCGCCGATACAGACTTTGTCATCGCCCATTTTGGTCAGATTGAATGGGAAGAGTCTTTGCTTGATCTCGTCCATGCAATGAAGTTAATCGAGTTTAGCGATAAGTCATTGGCCGCTCGAATCAAACTGGTGTTCTGCGGTATTGGAAGCTTCTCCGCTGAGATTCGTGATCGACTAGTTACTTTAGGACTCGACCGCCAGGCGGTGTATGTTGCGCCAAGTCGTGATGCGTTCCATGAAGTGCTCACCGCGGCTGACTGCTTTTATTACTCCCCGACGGCCTCTAGAGACCGGGTTGATGGGGATCCTTACCGTCTCATGATCGCCACCGCTAACGGGGTGCCGGTGATCGCAGCTCGTGGTCCGCTAGTCGAAGAGACCATCGGCAAACATCGCTTCGATTTCTGCTCCGGTTCGCCCGAGTCTCTTGCCAAAGCGATTCGTAAAGCCGCGACGACCCAAAGTTTGCGCGTCGATATCGCTGCCAAGAATCTGCAGCAACTTAAAAACGCTAAGCAACGCGTATCCAAAGAGATGCTAGAGGTGTTCACTGTAGTTAGCAGGCAAACTCCGACTATCGATGTTAACGCCCTGGATCATCAGGTGCTTGAAGTCGAGGCTCAGGTTCATGCTAAGCAGTACCTTGCAGCTATTGACGTGATTGAGTCAATCTTCCAACTTAAAGACATCCCGATTCATCATAAAGCCAACCTTTACCGCTTGATCGGGGACTGTTTCACCAAGCTTGGCGACGGTGATGCTGGTAAGCAGGCTTACCACCAAGCAATTGAGCTGGATCCTTATGCATCACGTGCCTACATCGGACTTGGTACAGTCAGTCTGACACGCAACTCTTTCGATACGGCCGTGTTGCAGTTCCAAAAAGCTGTCAGTTTGGCTCCGGAAGATGAAATGGCTAACTTAGGACTGGGACTTGCCTTCCAAGGCATGGGCGAACTGAACGAAGCCAGCCGTTGGGTCGTCAAATCGCTCGAATGTAATCCAGAAAATACAGCGGCACTCTTCACTCTGGTGCAGATCGCTGGAGATCGCGGCAAGTTTTCGGAAGTCCAGCAGGCGCTGGCAACGTACATCGGCTTGCACCCGCACGATCACAACATGCTCTATACGTTGGCCGTCATTAAGTTCAAGGTCGGAGACAATCAGGCTGCCAAGAGTTTGGTAGACCGTATCGTGTCGATAGACCCGTATAACGAAAGGGCACAGGCTCTCTCGCAACAAATCGCCCGTCTAACCGATCCAGCCGCAGGTACGTTGAACGCTTGATATGCTCAAAAGAATTTTCATAAACCACAAAAAGATCCCGGTCCCAGTGCCGATCCGGTCGCTGCGCGAAGCGCTCGACTGGGTCGACTCCACTCTGGTTCCGCCGGGACATGTGGTGACGCGAGTCAGCCTAAATGACATGCTGATCGCTGACCATGCAGACTTAGGTGCCGTTGGTAAGGTGCCCCTAAGTGAGTCAACCAAGCTTGAATTGCAGATAGATTCGCCGGCCGAGCTAACGACTCAAACGCTCGATGCCATGCGTAATCTAGCCAGCGCCATCACCGGTGGCCTCAAGACTTTGGCCGTGGCTTGCTGGCAGACCAAAGCCCAGCACAGACCGAGCGAACTCGACAGTATTGCGGACGATCTGAATCTGATCTGTGAGTTACTTGATCATGTCAGTGGTCTAGTCGATCGTTCCCATCCCGAATTAGCAGCCATTCAGGGTATTGGTGGGCTCATGCGGCGCATTATGGCCCAGGTGTCACTCGCTCGTGCTAATTCCGACTGGAAGGCCTGCGCCAAGCTGCTGCTCAACAAATTAGAGCCTTTGTTACAGGACCTTTCGGTTGAGGCCGAAAGTCTGCAGCATCGTATCGTGGTCCAAATGGACGGCCCTTTTGCCAGAGCTGGGACTGGTGGCGCAAAGCCCTAAGACCGTGTGGCAACCAAGCGCCCAACTCTTAAACTTCGGAGGGTTCCTTCAGGGGCGATTTACGCTTTTCATGGCGAATTTGGCGCGCCTGAACCACGAAGACCACGCTCTCAGCGATGTGCGAGCTGATGTCGGCGATACTCTCGAGCTTGTTGGCTATAAGCACGAGCTCAAGCCCTAGCTGCACATCAATTTTGCCAGAACGCACCTGGTCTATCATCAACTTACGGGCCTGCTTCTGCAGCGCGTCGACTTCCTCATCCTGTCTCGGTAGTCGCTCGGCAAGATGAACGTCAGTCCGCTTCCAAGCCGAGTGAGACAGATCTAGCAGCTCGTGGCACTTGGACATCATCGTCGCAATCAGATCCCAGCCCTCCGGCATGGCGGACTTTAGGGCAAAACTTTGGCTGATGTGCCTGGCAACATACTCGATGCAATCACCTATGCGCTCAAGATTACTGGCGATTTCGAGTACTTTCATGATGTGACGAAAGTCAGGGCCAAGGGGTGCCCGTAGCTCCATAAAGGACCTGGCTTGACGGTTCAAATCGAGTTCAAGAGCGTCAATCTCGCGGTCGCGATCGACAATCTGACGCAGCTGGGCGACATTTTCATCACCGGCCGCTTTTTGCAAATCACGCAGCTGATCGCGCACGTTTGTGCTAAGACGCTCCAAAAGTGTCTGAATATGGTCGTATTCTTTGGCTGCTGGGTTTGATTGCTTCATGATCGCCTCGAACTTTTTGGCAATCATACCATGACTGACCTGTTTGCGTATGTAAAGCGGTTCCTCAGAGAAAAGCGTAGGAATTTAGTGTTGAGCTCTAGTCATTTGCTAGTTCGTCCAGCTATGATGTGGTCAGAGTTTGTTGACAGGTAAGCTTAAGGTCGACTGGATTTTGCCGACACGGATAGCATAGGTACACTCTGCTATGA
>OMIY01000091.1 GCA_900299215.1 bacterium
TAGCTCAGTTGATGCTACCACCTACCAGACCAATCTTGGTGACGTAGGTTTGGCGGTCTCAACGTTAAATACGATACCTGTGGCTATCCTGACTGATACATCCGCATTTGAATATAGCGCCAGTGCACTGTTGCAACTGACGATCTATCAGAGTTCCTACTCCATTATGTATCTGAATCAATTCATTATTTCCCCAACCACAGGATCGATTTCGATAGCGCAAATGGAGAATATGACGGACGAGGAGGCTGCTCAGGTCCTAGCCAATCTGGTGGCAGTGAGCCAGTTGCCGGGAGCTTCGAGCAATAGCCAAATGCAGACAGCTGTCGCTGGTATCGTCGATAGCATCAATGGGCAATCAGGTGATTCGACCAAGGACAAAATTAGGGCTTACGTTGCCACCCAGCAATCGGGTACATGAGCGGGTGTCGGATGCCGCATTGGCAATTGATGAACCACTGGCGATGATCTGCTGGAATGACTAAGAAGCTTGGCCTATATCTTCACGTTCCTTACTGTGCTGCACTTTGCAGTTACTGTGACTTTGCTAAAACGGCAAATCATACTCCGGATGTGACGCAAAAATATCTGCGAACACTTGCGGCTCACACTAGGCTATGGTTGAACTCTCCGCTGACCTCAAGGTTGACGACGAATCGAATTAGCTCGGTGTTTTTCGGTGGTGGTACCCCTAGCTTATTCGGTGATGAGCTGGCACCGATTTTGAAGGTTGTGCGACCACAGCTAGATGTCGGTGCTGAGGTTAGTTTGGAGGCTAATCCTGACGATCTGAGTCCGACTAAACTACAGACTTGGCGTGAACTGGGCGTTAACCGTCTGTCGGTCGGTGTACAGTCTTTTGATGCCAGAGCCCTCACCTTACTTGGTCGTAGTCACGACGCCGGTTTAGCACGTGACCGGATTGGGGCGGCTTTGGATCGCTTTCCAAATCTAAACGTCGATTTGATTTATGGCTGGCCTGGTCAGACGGCCGATGATTGGCGACAAGATTTAGCCGAGGTACTGGCTCTTGGTGTGCCCCATCTTAGTCTTTATTGTTTAACGTTTGAGTCAAGAACGCTACTTGGACGCAAATCTGAGCGAGGCCTGATCGTGCCGCCGCCCGATGACGACGCGGCCACCTTTTATCAAATCGCTTGTGAGATCTTGGCCGACGCTGGCTACGACCACGAGGAAGTTTCAAATTGGTCAAAACCGGGTCACAGTTGCGGGCACAACTGGCTTTACTGGCAAGATCATCATTTTGTTGGTGTCGGCGCTGGCGCCCATGGGTATCTGCCTTCCGATGACCACTATGGTGTGCGGTATGCCTATCCTAGAAATGATAGAGTATTTGGCGATAAAGTTTCGGAAGGGGCCAACGAAGGTTTGGCTGCCGCGACTTGCTTCGGTGAGCTTGCCGCTTGCCTCGGCGCTGAAGTCGACTCTGATCGAACTGCGATGTCTTGGCTCACGGAGCTTGTCGGATCAGGTCTGCGAACCACTAGAGGCATCGCTATACTTTCAGCGGTTGAGCACTGTGGTTTAAGATTTGTGCCTACAGTCAGTGTTGAAATGGCTCTGAAGACTGGCACGCTCAGAATGGACGATCGTGGTGTGATGACGCTCAAGGCAGAAGAATGGTTTCGAGAGGCGGCATGGTGCGTCGAGATCCTCAGATCTTGTGTCGCCTAAACTTAATCAATCGCGACCAGTTCAGCCTTAAAGGCTGTCGCCAAGTTAGTCGTCGAGCGAGAGCAGCCCTCACTTCTCAGTAGTGTTTTCAGCCTTGGTAGCAGCGACACACTTTTTCACGCTAACGTCTATGTCCTGTTCGGCAGCTGGAGGCGGATCGTTTTCTTTGACGACTTTGGCTCCCTCGTTTTTTGCTTTATCTATCAGCTTACTGACTCCGGGATCTGTAAGGTTTAAGTACTCACCAATGGCTGCACCTTTGGTGAAATTTGAAAAGTATGCTGCATCTCCTACTCGGTCATAAAAACTAGTAGCGATCCCAATTAACACTCCGTCAACTAGTAGAGCTGATCCTGTATCGCCGTAACTAGGTAAGGCGTCGTTCATCGGCGCGGATGGTTTGTCCTGATCGCGTCCGGTGATGTAGTAGTTACGTTTGTTATAGGCTTTCTCTTTAAAAGTCGTGGTCAACTGATCTGGGTTTAATATTGTGTTGTAGCCAATACGCTTCACGCCACCTTGACTGTCTGGCTGATCAGGATCAAACCCCTTGTGATAGCCTGTGCCAATCAAAGTCACGCGTGTACCAGCTGGACGCGAAACTTCAGCTACTTTCGCTAGCGAGGTCAACTTGACCCCATCGAATTTGATGATGGTCAATAACCGACGCAGAGTATCTAGGTTCCTGTCCTCAGGCGGTCCAGGCTCCACCACTTCTTCTAGTCTAAAGAACGCACTTCCACTTGGGTATTTTTGCAGATCCTGCTCGGTGAATCGATTACTGGAATCACCCTCGGGAATTAGCCTTACCGCTGCCTTGTTAGTAGTGTGAAGATCGAGAAAGATAGGGCTGATAACTGTTAGAATAGCGTTTTCCCCAACCACTATTCCGGAGAATCCCCACACAGATGGGGGTACTTTGCCACGAGGATTCGGATCGAAAAACTCCAGCCGGACGACTTCTGGAGCCTGGTTCAAGCCAGCAGCATTGACGATACCGAGACAAGACCCATCTTTAGATTTTGGTTTGCTATCACCCTGCTTGGTCGCGCTACCCGAGAAGCTATTGCTCTGGCAGCTAATTAGGATTGATGCCGTCAACAGGAGCTCAAACTTTGCAATTCTACCAGTCTTCATGGTGCCAGGTCCCCCAAGTACGAAGGCGCGATAACGCACAGGGGTTAACGGCATTACCGAGCCCGAACTTTAGGCAGTTTTTTGAATAAAAATAACTGCCTAAAATTAGACAATAAGGTTCAAATGTTAACGTAGGCGGATCATATTTCGTGCGATGGCATCGTAGCTATCTTCAGTATAGAACTGGACATAAGGGCAATCTGCGATGTTGCCGATCTGCAGGTCTGGGACGTTAAAGTCGACACGTTGATTTTCTGTAATCCGACCAACATTGCAGGTGAGGTCGCCGTTGGCATCGGGTACCACCTTGGCGACGCCGTCAACGACGTACGGGTCATCTTTCTTGGCGCGTTTAACAAAGCCTAGGAGCCGGCCTACGGGATCCATGACGATAAAGTAACGCATGTAGTGGTTGGTGCCCGCATCGGCATGCATGAAGTCGATATTTACGTTGAACGACGAGCCATCTGAAGCCATATCCGTGACCCTGCCACGAGCACAATGCAGAGATAGCCCGTTGGCTGTGTAATATTGGAACGGAGTTGTGATCAGGCCTGGAGTTTTGTTCGCAATATTGCCGACTAAAAATGTCTGAAAATCATTCCTCATGGTCTGCGGTAAGAATGTAGTGTTCAGAGTGCTAATCTGGGGTTTTTCAATTTTAGCAGTATAGAGTTTCAAGTTTGATCCAGTACGCACGGAATAAATACAGGTGTAGGTCGCCGCATGATCTAGTTCGACGTTTTCGAAGCGCACGTAAGGAACAAAGTTGCGGTCCATCATTTTCATTGATGCATCAAAGTAACGTGCGCCAACGACGAAGTTTTGCGGATCCAGCAAGACTACTGACTCGACGTAGCTGGCAGTAGACTGTTTAAGGTTCATAAATAAGGTTACATTCGCTCTTGATTTAAGTGTCGATCGGGGCCCAAAGTGAAGGCCATCGATCCAGAACTGGAGCGTTGCTCCGGCTTGTTCTGGTTTGACGTTCGGTGGTGTCGTATCGACTTTTTCGCAGGCGCCTTCAGCAAAAAGGTCGGTTGGTGAGACAAATGTGGCACCGATGCCCATAGTCCCAGTTAGTTTCAAGAGGTAGCGACGGTCGATTTCAAAGACTTCAGTTTTGATCGTTGGCATGTCGTGGCTCCTTGAGAGGTTTTAGTTAGCTTCACTTTCAATTGGCCCAATTAGCCAACATGGATCATCGTTCTTGCTAGTTTCCCGTCTGGCATTTCGACGTAAGTGCAGAAAACCTGATGCTCGAGAATACTGAAGCCTCGGTCGAGTACGTTGCCCATGATATCGGTGATCGTGCCCTTGACTTTGGCACCTATGCCCCATTTCGAGGTGGGTACTGCGGTATGAAGGTTGCGCACAAGGTCTCCGCTTAGGTTTGGGTAGGACACAGTTTTATCGACCGCAAATCCAGTCTCGCTATCGATCTCGCCAAACTGAGCCACGCTCTGGAATGCGGACATACCGGGTGGAACTGCTCGGCCGGATAGGTCGACAACAGACTTGTTTTGAAATTTGGTAAGAAAGTTAACGGGAAGTACGGCTTTGGCGCGGCCGTTTGATAACTGCATCAGGACGACGATCTCGTTCAGTGCTGTACCCTGATCCATCAGTGCGAGACCATCGATGACCACTGGGCGCCAGGTGCCATCTGCCTTTTTGTCGGCTCCGGTGATCCCATGAAGTGCAAGCAAGCGGCCCTTGGAGTTAGCGATGACTACCTGCTTGATGTCTTCGCCTGCTGGCAGCAAGAGTGCGAGGAGAGCTGAGTCTTGGCGACCATAGAAGACGCCGGTGACAGGCTTTTCCACGACATTAGGTGGAACATCCACCGTCGGATTGGCGATAGCGTTACAGTTTTGCGTTGCGTCCGCCTGCGGTTGCGGGGGCTGCTTAGTAATTGGCGATTCAGGCTCTGGGCTACCGGGTTGAGGGGGGGTGTCGGCCGAACGGTTGTCACGAAGTGCCGGTTTACCAGCCAAGCCGCCAGAGAATTGAGCGTTAGAACACGCTTCAGTCAGAAGTCCGACTAATCCAGCCGAGAACATCATACGGCGCGGCAGTAAGGGCTGTGCCTTCTGGTTCCGGGCATCAGTTGGTTCGGTGTTCCCGGCGGTCGCTGCGGTTTTTTGCTTGCCCTGGTCCTGCATCGTTATCCCCTTTGTCACCTAGTTGGTAATCAATGCCTCTAAGTCATTGAGTCGGGATGGATCGCGCAGAACAAAGGCGTCATCGGTTCTTATGGTTCAGAACTTGAGGAAAAAATAAAAAAGCAATAACTACAGAGCGTTACTGCTTCCTTGAGTTCGCTCCAAATTTACTCAAATTTGCTTGTGGCAGCGATAAACGACGATTTGATTATCGGACTCGTGCGAGGTACTTGGGAAAGTCAAGGCGCGCTGGCATGAGTCCTTCATCCGGTCAGGGCTGAAGTACCCCTCGTAACCAACATCATTGTAGCCCTGCTCGGGTAGGTGAGTGATACGAGCTATGAGGTAGACACCGTTGTGAACGGCGGCTTCACTGATCTGCTCACGGTCTAGAAGCCCTGCCGCGAACAACTGTGTGTTGGTATCAGAGTGATTGTGAAATGTCGATCTACCAGATAGCAAAGCGACTAATGGCGCGACTTCATGGGATCCATATATTTCGTAGTTTTCCGGCAACTTATTAATGGCAGAGGCAACTTCCTCGGCATTGGAGAAGTGGCCGAGTTTTTGGAAGTGGGTAAAGTACAAATAATTTGACATTAAACTGTTGGCCAACATTGCAGAGAAAACTGCAATGCAAGCGAAACGCATTTTCCTGCCTAGTTCCCACATCACATGTACTGCTGTAAGCGAAAAAATCACAAGAAACGGCAGAAGATAGTCCAAATATACGAAATAAAGATCTTTGAATGCCAAGAAAAATATAATGGTTATGAGGAATGACCAGGACAGAGCATTTTTTCGCAGAAATAAAAATCCGGGTATTGATGCTACTAAAAGTGCCCATTCCTTGGTTACAAAAAAAAGCAACACATCAAGCTTATTCAAGCCTGCCGGGCGATCGAAATGCATCATTAATGTCTGCTCGAATAGTTGTGCTGGTGCGACTACAAGAATAGGCGCCAAAATCAAGACCATCGTGATGCTGACGCCGAGTAACAGCCATAGAGCTGGACGGATCCGCTTCTGGAGTAAATCAAAGATTCCGAAGAATGCAGCGGCCGGGAGGGCATAGAGTTTGGTCAAAAATGACAAAGCAAAGGCGATCCCTGCAGTTAGGTTTTTGCCAACTGTCACTAGATACCATGCGAATGTAGTGAACATGGTAGTGAGCTGTACGCCAGTAATGAAATCTGAAGTAGATAGTACCGTAAAGCTCCACAGATGAATTAGAGGAGCAAGCACGGCAAAGCGATTATTGCGACGATGCAAGATCAAATAGATCAAATAGGCAGTGATTGCCTCGGCAACCACTGGAACCATATAGAAGCCCATCGTCCAATTAGCAAATAGCGGACGAATCAGTGTTAGAAGGAAAATTTGAACAGGAAAATCCGCGAGCACAAAGTCTTTATAAGGTATTCCACCTTTTGACAGAAGGTAGGAGTCATATAGGTATGCGTTGCCGTCGCCGAATCGATAGTCAAGTAGCGCAAGTTTCACAATGACGAACAAGAGGCACAAAGTAAGAGGCCGAAGATCAAGTGAAATGAGCCATGGATATTTTCTACTGTCCATCAAGGCCAGCGGTCCTCAATAAATACTCAGTGTTTATTTAAACTATAAGTCAGCTTGCGGTCTTAGGGGAAGTCGCTAGCCGATGTTTATGAAAACGCAAAAAATTTTTTATTTACATTTATAACAGTTGCTTGCACTGATTAATTCTAAAATCAGGTATTCATAAGTTCAAGTTGCTGTAGCTAGTGCCGATAAGGGGCTCAACTTGAGGGCGCACACCGCGGCCTGATTTTGTGAGCGTGAGGAGGGACTAAGTTTATGGCTGTCATCAATGTGAAGTCAATCACCGCCATACTAGCTGCCAGCTGTGTAGTAAATATCAGCTGCAAGGCGCATGGCAAGAAAAATGCGGCCGAGGCCCTAACTCCATCGAGTTATGCGGTCCAGGCTGCTGTTGGCAATGGGCTAGACAGCAAGATCGGCAGTCCACTCGTTTGGCAACGCAACGAACTGCCAAAATGCCTGCAGAACAGAGTTGATGCGAAGTTTTATATTTGGGCGGAGCAAAAAACAGTTGCCTGCCGAGCCTCAGGCGCATGGGAGTAAGGCATGAAAAATTTTACCACGCACATTCTAGCGTCAATCATTGCCTGTTTGCTTAGTATGACAATCGCAGAGCAAGCACAGGCATTTTTTTGGTACAGTTGTCCCGTACAGCCACCACCACCACCGGAGAGCTGCAACAAGCCACCAACCAACCAGTGTGCAAAAAACTCAGATCGATTCTGTTCGTCCTGCAAGGACTCTTGTTTAACACCGATCAACGTCTATCAGTGCCAAGGTGACGGCAAGAAAAAATTTGGATTTTTAGTTACAACCAATGCTGCGCAGTGTGCTGCAAGTGCTGGTTGGCAAGAGCCTCACCGCATGTTTGAAGCGTTCGAAAATATTTCCGGTAATACATGTATTGCGACACAATCACGCTGCGATACAAGTAACGCTTCGTATATCAACTTGACCGGCACGGCATGTACCTCGAGTAAGAAAGGCAGCGTGGTTAATGCAGGCTTTTCACTTTTAAATACTCCCGAGCTCGGTGCCATGCCGATCTACCAATGTCGTGATGCCAATGGATATACGGCGCTCAGTCTATGGACCGACTGTGCTGGTTTAACTGGGTTTACTAAAGTTGCGACCTTAGGTTACGCCTTCGGCAGTGCTGCACCACGCTGTTACCAGGGCCCCGCTGGTCCTCCTGGCCCTCCGGGTCCGCAGGGTGCAAAAGGTGATAAGGGTGACAAAGGCGACAAAGGTGATAAGGGTGACAAAGGTGA
>OMIY01000092.1 GCA_900299215.1 bacterium
ATGCCGCGCAAGTTCGACCAGCCTAGCTGTCGTCAACTCGTTCTCACCAAGGTGAAAGGGGGTTGGCTTAGGCATGGTCATAAGATGCTCCTAGTTGATTTTGACCAGTTATGCCACCTCGGCCAGCAATCGACAAGTTCGCACTAGAGGACCAGCCTCCAGTCGACTTAAGTATCGAATCAGGTTTAAACTCTTGGAGGTTTGAGCTCTTAGTTAGTTAGCGGGTAACCAGGCAGGCGACAGGCCTGCGCTAAGGGGGATAGTGTATGACGGCCAAGCTCTCCGACCTTCGGGACCAGGTGAGAGCGATCGACGATCAACTTTTGGAGCTGGTCGCGCGGCGCCTACGCTTGGCGGAGGAGATCGGCCAGGTCAAGTTCGCGGCGAATCTGCCCATCAAGGACTACCAGGTCGAGAAGGCCGTATTAGACCGCAGTCGCACCAAAGCTTCAGCTCTTGGCATCTACTCTAGCCTGGCCGAGGAGCTAGCCCGCCTCCTGATCCGCTACGCGGTCATTGCTCAAGATGATGATCGCCACCAGCGTCAGCGCCAAGACCACGGACCTGCCCGTAAGGTTGCGGTCATAGGCGGTCGCGGCAGGATGGGACGATGGGTTTCTGACTTCTTCGATGCCTTTGGCGATCAGGTAAGTCACGTCGATCACGCGGGCACTGGAATTGAGTCACGTTACCCACTTTTGGGTTCGCTGACAGAGGCCGCCGATTCTGACATCATCGTCCTATCGACACCAATCAGCGCCACGCCGGGTATCATTACCGAGTTGACCAAACTCAAGACCGAGGCACTGGTCTTCGATATCTGTTCGCTTAAGACACCCTTGCTTGACGCCATCAAAGATGCACATCTCGCAGGCATTCGCATCGGCTCTGTACACCCCATGTTTGGCCCCGATGCCGATGTACTTGTAGGCCGCAACATCATGATCTGCCAAGTAGGCGCGGCGGATGTCACAAACCAGGTCAGAGGCCTTTTCGAATCAACCACGGCAAATATCACCGAGGTCTCACTTGAGCGTCACGACGAGCTCATGAGTTACGTGCTCGGGCTCTCCCATCTGAGTAACTTGGTCTTCGCGGATGTCTTAGCTAAAGGCAAAGCTAGTTACCAAGAACTCCATCAAGCCGCCTCGACCACGTTCAACGCGCAGCTTGGTGTTACAGTTCCGGTTACCAAAGAGAATGCCGCCCTGTACTTCGAAATCCAGGCGGAAAATGGCTACACAGGCAAATTACTGAGCCTACTTGCTGAATCTTTGGCGAATTACGAGCGAGCCATTACGAATCACGACCAAGCTGCCTTTGTGGCCCTCATGGGAGAGGCTAAGGAGTTCTTCAGTGATCGTCCGATCTAACGGCTGCGTTTCGTAAGGACCTCACAAACCTGAGCTAGAGTTAGACCCCTGCCGCGCAGCAAAACCAGCAGGTGGTAGAGGAGATCAGCGCTTTCACCGAGCAGAGCGTGATCATCCTCGGCCACAGCTGCCAAAGCGACCTCGACGCCTTCCTCACCAACCTTCTGTGCTTGCCGCCGTACCCCTTCGGCAAGAAGCTTAGCCGTGTAGGAGCTTGTGGGCTCCGAGCGCTCTGAGCGCTCTACTATGGTGGCCCACAACTTGGGCAGCGTTGCAAATGGTGACTCGGTTTCATCAGCAAAGCAACTCACACTGCCGGTATGGCAAGTGGGTCCCAATGGCCTAGCTTGAATCAGCAAGGTGTCCTGGTCACAATCCAAGGTCAGGGAACTAGCCCGCAGCACATGACCGCTAGTCTCGCCTTTGCGCCAGAGTTTTTGTCGACTGCGACTGTAGAACGTCACATCACCAGTCGCCAGGGTCAGCTCCAAGCTCTCCCGATTCATGAAGCCCAGCATCAAAACTTGGCCAGTTGCATGGTCTTGAATGACGGCAGGGATCAGGCCCTCTTGTTTAGTAAAGTCGATGCTAGCTATTTCAAAATTTGTCTTCAGTGTTACGCGATCACTCATAGCCGCACCTCAATTCCCTCGCCACGTAGGTAGTCTTTAATCTGAGCTATGGTCAGCAATCCCGCGTGAAAAACCCCAGCAGCGAGCGCTCCGTCGACGTCCGCCTCCTTAAAGACAGCGCCAAAATGCTCGACGGCACCTGCACCACCCGACGCAATCAAGGGTATCCGTAGCTGCGATCTCACTGCTTTTAACTGTTCGAGATCGTAGCCACTCCCAACACCGTCTTGATCCATACAGTTGAGTACGATTTCGCCGGCGCCACGCTCCTCGGCCTCGCGCACCCAATCCAGAGTGCGACGGCCGGTACTGCGCATGGTCGCCGCACTACCCGTAAACTGATAAACCTGCCAGTCGTTTGACGCTTGGTCGACTATTTTTGAATCGACACCAACTACAACTGCCTGACTACCAAAGGCGTCAGCGAGTTCAGTGATGAGCTGCGGACGCGCCAAGGCCCTGGAGTTTACCGAGACCTTATCGGCCCCCGCTGCTAAGACTGTACGAGCACTCTCAACGTCGTGAATGCCACCAGCAACGCAAAATGGAATGTCGAGCAGTACCGCAACCCTTTCAATCCAGGATCGCGAAACCGTAGCCCCAACGGTACTTGCCTTAATGTCGTAAAAGACGAGCTCGTCAGCGCCTGCATCTCTGTAGCGGCGTGCCAGTTCAACGATATCACCCATGACGACGTGATCCGCGAACTTAACTCCCTTCACCACCACGCCGTCGCGTACATCCAAACATGGAATCAGCCGTTTGCGCAGCACCGCAGAGCCTCCTCGAGACTAAAGGACCCACTGTACAGCGCTTTTCCGACGATGGCGCCGCTTGCCCCAATTTTGGTCAGCTGCCGCAAATCCTCGAGCGAGGCCACGCCACCAGAAGCCAGTAATTTAAGACGAGGAAATTTGCCAAGGAGTTCAGTGTAGAGTTGGGTGTTTGGTCCCGTCAGCTCGCCGTCACGCCCTATATCTGTGCACAGGACATGATCTACGCCGAGTGCCGCGATATTTTCGATGAGTTTCCACGGACTGACCGCGGCCGTCTCCGTCCAGCCCTGTACGGCTAGCGAGAATCCTCCGGCTGAAGATCGCACATCAACAGCAAGCGTGACTCGTTCTGGACCAAGAACCGTAATCAATTCGGTCGCCCTCTCGGGAGCATGAACGGCCAAACTGCCGATCACAACGCGGCTCACACCAGACTCTATGTATGCTGCCGCCGTTTCAATATTGCGAATACCCCCTCCCACCTGAACGGTCAAATCCGTACTACGCACAATATCTCGGATTAACTCCACCTGAATGGCAGCCCCATCACGACTACCGTCAAGATCCACAATATGCAGGAACGAAGCCCCAGCTGCCGCGTATGATTGGGCTACTGCGATCGGATCGTCACCATATTCGGTAACTTGGTCAAATCTCCCTTGTCTGAGACGAACAACGCGGCCACGGAGCAAATCAATTGCAGGGTATAAATCTAACATTGGATAAAGCTCCTTAGGATTTTTGAGCCAGGCTGCTCACTCTTTTCCGGATGAAACTGGACACCTTTGACGTTACCGTAACTGACGATAGCAGGGAGTAATTCACCATGCTTTGTCATGGCCTTTACCCAGGGACCGTCCGGTGCACGGAAACTATGGACGAAATAAAAGCAGTCATCTTCGTCGACACCTGAGAGCAAGGGCTCCTCGGAATCGCACTTAACGAGGTTATTCCAGCCCATGTGGGGTACCCTTGCCGACGGATCGTCCTTGAGACGAACGACTCGACCAGGAATAAGCCCCAAGCAGGCGACATCTCCCTCTTCGGAACTTTCAAAGAGTAACTGCATGCCGAGACAGATACCTAGCACTGGCTGCTTGAGATTCTTCAGCGTTGGAATCAAATTGGCAGCCTCTAACCGACGCATGGCATCCCTAGCGGCTCCGACTCCAGGTAAAATGACACGGTCTGCCGCTGCGATTTTTTTTGGATCAGAAGTAAGGCAATACTCGGCCTCCAGACGGCACAAGGCATTGGTAACTGACTTAAGATTAGCACCACCGGTATCTACAACTGCAATCATAGTACCCCCTTGGTCGAAGGGATACCCGCCTTTGTGCTGATGGCAACCGCACGACCAAGACATTTGGCGACGGATTTGAATGCACCCTCGACCATGTGGTGAGCATTCTCTCCTCGCACGTCAACGTGCAGCGTTGCACCAAGCCTTTCCGTTAGTGAACGAAAAAAGTGCGGGACTAGCTCAGTTGGCAAGCCACCAACCTCTGAGCGACCAAACTCAGCCGACCATACGAGCATCGGTCTACCACTGAGGTCTAAAGCAGCACTAACAAGAGACTCATCCATGGGCATTAAGAAAGCATATCGCTCGATGCCAAATCGATCTCCGAGTGCCGACCTCAAGGCTTCACCCAGGGCCAAAGCAGTATCTTCAACGGTGTGGTGCTCATCCACGTGGATGTCACCTTTGACGTCGATTTGCATTTCGATACCACTGTGACGAGCGAGCTGCGCCAACATATGGTCGAAAAAACCAATCCCAGTACTAGCCCGACTTTGACCCACGTCACCGTCTAAATTAACGGCAATGGTGATGTCTGTTTCTCCTGTACGGCGTACCACTTTTGCCACGCGCGGCCGGGAGCAAATGGCCCGAGCCAGCTCGCGCCAATCAGAGTACGACTCGTCTAGCTGATACTGAGGGACGCCAAGGTTTGCAGCAAAAATGCGGTCCTCAGGTTCACTTCCAACCACTGCTGATCGCTCTAGGTCAAGAGCGGCCCCACCGAGTACCTCACGGTACATAAAAACATTGGGCCTAGTAGCCTGACTATTGGCCTGATCTGCGGCATTAACCTCAAGCCAACTAAGCCCCTGAGCCACAAGGAGGCGCGATGCCAGCGTAAACC
>OMIY01000093.1 GCA_900299215.1 bacterium
GCTACGAACCAATTTTTCCTGAATCACTTCGACAAACTCTAATCGGCCATTGTTGTCGACGATGATTTTTTGTTTGTGAATTTCCTTGAGAGTCACATCCTTTAAGATCGTGTCGCCGACCATGAAGCTATTGACGGTCTTCTTAGTGGTGTTCTCAATGAGAGCAATACCGGACAAGGGATCTCCGCCGTAGATCGTACCAGTCAAAGCAATAGGCAGCTCGGATTTAACAATCTCGACCACCTTGTCACCCTCGCCTTTGGTGACTGTCTTACTGGCCACACCAACCTGTGCCTTGCCCTCGGAGCTAAATATATTTCTATTTACAATGGTATCGATCGCAGGCTGATTGAGAGTAGGAGTAGGCTCCGGTAGACGGATACTACTAGGACTCATACTCCGCCCACCGCCTAACCGTTTATCAAGATTTGGAGTGACCAAATAACCTAGACCGGCCGAAACCACCGACGCCGTGATAAAGCTGGCGCCAAGAACCACGAGGCTAGCCCTCCACGGTCCCGCCGCAACCCTTTCCATGGCTTTGGAGACGTCGAACATGATTCCCTTCACGCTACGCACTCATCCGTGAGTGCGTCGTGAGCCTGGGCTCACGAATTAAAGAATTTGCCAACGATCATACGGTTTAACTTCTGCGTAGAGCTTGAGAAACCCTGCTTGGATCAGACTTGAACGCACTAACTGAGCAGTTGATTGAGGTGTTGAGAAGTGATCGCTCACGGTGATGTGAGCCTGGCGATAGCGGCCGGCGCGGAATCCAATCAAGGCATTGATACGCTCGGTTAGAAGCTTGAGCTTGGTCTCAGGATCCTTGTGAGTCAGCACTTCCGCCAAAAGGGGGCGACGCAAGATCTCGTCTTCTTTGGATAAGAGCCTTCGGGCAATCTCCTCGGGCGGCGTGTTGAGCCAGACCACGGCACCGAGCTGGGACAATAGCCCCCAGTTCTCGTCGTCCATCACGGCGCCCCCGCCAGTGGCGACGACGTGGGACCTTAACCCATCGAGTCTCTTGACTATTTGCGTCTCAAGGCGGCGGAATTGATCCTCACCCTGGGCGGCAAAGATAGCCTCAACGCTATCGCCGGCTTCTACCTCGATTTCCTTATCGAGGTCGATAAAACCAAAACCTAAAAGTCGCGCTAAAAGCACACCCACCACGGATTTGCCCGCTCCAGAAGCCCCAACCAACACAATGTTGGAGCCTTGAACCGTGGCCCCGAGGGCGGCGGCGTTGTCAGATTCAGCATGCATAGAGCTACCAGTCAGCAAAGGAATTTTCCCAAATTAAGCACAAAAATCGATGATTATTGAATACTTAAGGCAGAGGCAGAGATCAAGAAGAGTATGGATAAGACGAGGTGTATCTATAGTTTACCAAGTGTAACGAGCAATTAGTAGCTCCCGCCATCCACTTCGGGGTATGACGGCCGTGGGTGGCTAGTCTTAGTTATCTAATGAGGGGAGTTTCAGCATGACGACTCACAAGCTTCATACCTTTATTGCACCGTTCATCACCGTAATCTTAGCTCTTGCATCGATCTCGGGCCATGCTCAGACCGAGCTACAACCTCCATCTCCTGTGGCTGTGCGCTATGACGGCTGGATTCCTCAGGGCGGTGGCTTCAACCCACAGCGCTGCTTTGTCGAGCTACGCTTCGGAGTGAGTGATCCCGGGGTCAAATTTAAAGGTCTCGTCAGCTACTACCCGGTGAATGCTGCTGCCTATGAACGTCGCGCAGCGCACGAACTTTCTGGCAACCAATGGACCGTCATACCCTACCCGACTCAGGTGGCATTTGAGCGTCGATTGGGCGACTCATCCCTAAATTTCACCTTCCGCTCCGGCAACCGGTCTGACAGTGCCGCATTCTGGCAGTCGATTTTTGCAGTTGAGTTTACAGAGACGACTGTAGTCAACGGTCAGGAGCGACAAACTGCTATTGGCGATTGTCAGGTGAGCCAAGTTACTTGGCTGTGACCAGAACTCCTCGTACACTGGCCTCGGTGCCAATTAAGAGGGAGCGACAGCAGTGAGCTATATCCACAAAGAAACCCGACCCACTCATCAGCTGTGGCGTATCGCTCGCCCAGAACGCGGCAATGCTCTCGGGACCACTTTGGCGCGAGAGCTTTTGCGCGATGTGCATGATTTACGCGACAGTGCGCAAAAGCCGAGATCCTTGGTCATCGCTGCGGCACCAGTTGTCAAAGGTGGCTCGACCACTTGGATTGCCGGCGGTGATCTCAAGGAACTAGCCGAGATCCATGATGCCGATGATGCTAAGCACTACGTCACCATGATGAGTGACGCCCTACAGACTCTGGCCGAGCTGCCTATACCCGTCATCATCGCCATGGACGGTGCTGCTATCGGCGGCGGTGCAGAACTAGCCCTAGCCGGTGACCTTCGTCTCGCTACCTCTTATTCTGTATTGGAATTTCGTCAGCTCAAAGCTGGACTCGCTACGGGCTACGGAAGTGCTAA
>OMIY01000094.1 GCA_900299215.1 bacterium
CAAATTAATTTTGAGATCGTCGACACAAGATTGGAATTTAGTAAGAATTTGGGTCAAACGCATACTTGGACTCATGTATCTGAACGCATTTCTTATTGCATTTAACCAAGCAAAGGCATTGATCGGTGAGAATGGACTTCTCCCTATGCGTAACTACTTGGCCCAGGCTAGGTTTGTTGATACGCCCACATTATTTTTTTTCGCAACTTCCGATCTGGCGATAAATATCGTAGCGCTGTTGGGATTATCGCTCTCTGTTGCCAGTATATTAGGTGTCTTTGATCGTCGAAGTATCGCGCTGTCTACAGTAGGCTGGGCTACTATATGGATTTGCTACCTTTCTTTTGTAAACGCCGGTCAAACATTCTGGGGTTTTGGCTGGGAGATGCTGATCTTAGAGGTCGGATTTTTAGCTGTTTTTCTTGGGCCTAACACAGTGGCATCGCCTGCAATGATGCCATGGTTATTTAGATGGCTGCTTTTTCGATTAATGTTTGGCGCTGGAATGATCAAGATCCGCGGTGACAATTGCTGGTTAGATCTCACTTGTATGTACTATCATTATGAGACTCAGCCGCTGCCAAATCCGCTAAGCTGGTTCTTTCATCATCTACCTCCATGGCTGCACCAAGTGGAAGTGGGATTTACCCATTTTGTTGAACTGATTGTGCCATTTGGTTTCTTCCTCCCGCCTTTGATTCGTTGGCCAGCCATTCTAATCACGGCCTTTTTTCAAATTGTGTTAATCCTATCTGGTAATTTGGCATGGCTAAACTTCATGACATTAATGCTTTGCGTCGCCAGTCTTGATGATCGACTTTTTTATAAATTTGGTTTTGCCGCTAAAGCGGAACTTGGTAGGTACGTGAGATGGTTTCATCTATTGCTGGTACCGGCGATCACAGCATTTCTTCTTTTTTTAGGTTACGCACCGGCCAAGAATTTGCTGGCCAGTAGTCAACAGATGAAT
Organism: bacterium; assembly: GCA_900299215.1. Taxonomy (GTDB): domain Bacteria; phylum Bdellovibrionota_B; class Oligoflexia; order Oligoflexales; family CAIYRB01; genus CAIYRB01. The sequence continues at coordinate 971 of OMIY01000094.1, forward strand.
GCCAGTTTCGATCCACTTCATTTGGTGAATACCTACGGAGCGTTTGGGAGTGTAACTAAGACTAGGTATGAACTAATAATCGAGGGTACTGATGACGAAATACCCGTGCCGAATAGTCACTGGTTGGCGTATGAATTTAAGCGAAAGCCGGGGGATGTTTACCGTATGCCCCAGCAGATTTCTCCCTATTATTTTAAGCTAGACTGGCAAATTTGGTTTGCCGCTATGACTCCTTATTGGGATCATCCCTGGATCTTGAACCTGGTGGCAAAATTACTGCAGAACGATCAGCAAACGTTGGCATTATTGGCGTCGAATCCGTTCCCCAATCATCCGCCTAAATTCATTCGGGTCGAGCGTTACGAATACCATTTCACTTCGACGCTTGCAGCAGTCGAAGACGGCAAAACGCATTGGTGGGAACGCCGTCGCAGCGAGGCCTACTTGCCCCCTTTGTCACTAGACGATTCCGAGTTTTCTGGACTTCTTAGGCGCTTAGGTTGGCTCCAGTGAATGACACTAAATTCACCACTGGCTGATGACCTGCCGAGGTCTTTTAGAATCCCACTCTATTTCGCCGCGGGCCCCTTCAGCTACTTGTGAAGCATCGTCCCAGTCCTCTAGGTTCTCAGGCAAAATTCGTAATTTGTAGGCATAGCGGCCTATAGGTAGGCGGAGCATCTTGGCGCGTCCGTTGGTAGCTACGAACTCCGTCTCACTGGTGATGCTTTCAGCAAAGTAGCGTGCAGGGCTTAGTCCATTTTCCCTGACCGTATCGGATTCCTCGCAGGCTACTTTTCGAGTTTCGCCACTTAGCGTCAGGTACCTGGCTAACCGCATCAACGCTGTATCTTCGGCATAAATCGGGTGCCAACAGGAACGAGGAGACTCCGCGTCAAAGTTAACTTTGGATTTAGTATTCTCGCCTAGCCAAAGTTTGGTCGTTTCTCGGGTCACGTTTTCGGTCACCTCGGCAAGAGGTGTAAGCGTCACTAAAACATCACGACCAGCTTGCTCGGGTATCGGTAGCTTTAAGGTCAAATAACCCAAACGGCTCGTGCGATCAAAAAGCTGACGCATAAAATTCACTTCACTCACGGTCTTGACGAGCCCAAAACGTGCTGCGCTGAGGCGATTCTCGTTTGGATGATCACAAACCGCATATTGCCAGCGTTTGGAGTTCATAGTTGCCGGTAGCTCTGCAGGGAGGGAGCCTTTTACTACTCGGCAAAAAATATCGAGCTGGCGATCGGGGTCCTTTGCCAAAAGAGCGTGTGCCAGCTCAGCTCCAACTGCGAGACGACGGGCCAAAAGATAGGGCTGACGCGTCCAACGTCGGATCATGGTGGTCCTGATCGTATCGAGATCGGAAAGAGCATTAGCTGGTGAGGCCTCGGGCAACTGGCAGTGCCATTGAGCGGGTCGAAGCAATTCGTTGCCTGCTTGGCCAGGATTTGATGGAGTGAGAACCGGCTGCAGATCCTTGCAATCCGGAGCTACATGGCGCAACCAAGTTTCTGTTTCAGCCAGGATGCTGGGCTCGACTGCGATTGGAGTATTTCCGTCTTTTGGATTACCGCAAATCTGCTTAAGCAATGCAGACTTCACTGGCGCCGTCACGGCAAAGCTCATGCGGTACCCTTCCGCATCAGCTCTTATGGCCTCGGCAATGCCTTCACCTCTTAAGATCATCTGAACGGGATGCTGCCCGAAATCTGATCTTACGATGGTATAAAACTGGATCACTGCAGCCTCTGGAGAGGTCGTACAGTCTGGCACACGCACGAAATAGGGAATATGCTGATGTGCTCCGATCTGTCTTGTAACCGGGATCATCATCTGCGGATTAAGTGGCGTTGGATCCTCAGGAACAAGTGGGGGCTTTACCCTAAGCGGACCCGTTGCAGCCGCCAGACTCAGTCCAACATCGTCCCCGTTAACCTGACTAGGTTCGCCGTCACTGCGCCGACTCAACTGACAACTGGCGACTATGAGAATAGTCGCCATGGTACAGACAAAGGGCAGATCGTGACGCACAAACGAAGGGTCAGAAAACCGCGATCTCTTGAACCGCCATGTCGATCTTTTCATGAAAACCGCCTAGAGCCGGATTCGCTGCTTCCACTGTCCACGAGAGAGGCTGACACATGCGCAGTACGTAGCGTGATACCTCTTCGCCGTCGCGATCACGCATCACGACGTTGACGTTTTTGAGATCGGACCGCCCATGCATCACATTCTTCGCCCACAGGTAGAGCGACGGGTCGGTGACAAAATCACGCCGGAAGGTGACTTTGTGTACGCTATTATCAGAAGTCGAGCCTGCCGCTGGAATCTCAGACAGCCCCTCAATCATGTCGAATGTGCCGTAATTGATCCCGTCAATCTCAACGTGAGATGCCAACTCTTGCCGAGTGAAGCCGGCCGTCGACATCTTAGTCACAAGCACAGGTACAACCAAAGCGGCACCTAGGAGCGTACGCACCAGCCAGCTATTTGGTTTTTTGACCGTCGATTTCACCTGTGACACCTTGTGCAAACGCTGAATTGTTTATCTCTTTAACTTAATGCTACCATAGCCCATTTGATCATTCCAATCCCTGCCTGACTTTTTTTTCAGCAGCAGAAGATTCCCTTAGGTCGCTTATGCCTAGTCATTCGGCAGATTGATTAAACAACTTGAGCAATGCAGTCTATTTCGACTTGGACATTTCTTGGGAGACGCGCCACTTCGACTGTAGCGCGGGCTGGAAAAGGCGGCTTAAAGTAGCTACCGTAGATCTCGTTGACCTTCTGAAATTGCTGCATATCCTGAAGATAGATAGTGGTTTTGACAACATGCTCCAGGCCACTGCCGCCTGCCTTTAAGATGGCTGATAGATTTTCTAAAACGCGGCGGGTTTGCGACTCTATGTCGCTCCCCACCAACTCGCCAGTTTGGGGATCCAGAGGTATTTGACCCGACACGTATAATAAAGAGCCAGCCCGTACGGCTTGCGAATAAGGTCCGATTGCCGCTGGTGCGAGCTTGGTCTCGACGATTGCTTTGGTCATTTTGCAACTCCAGGTTGTTGGAACCCAAAGTGTGGCAAAATTAGCTAATCAATGCAAGGAGTCTACGTCCATCCCGACGGTCATTGCTTGGGCTTCCTCGGTCAGCTCGCTGATGGCAAATCTGGCCTCATCCGGTAAGTTTTGAACGGTTCCAACTTTGGCCAGTCGTGCCAGGGCCTCATCCTTCTGGGCCAAAGCCAGATGAGCCTGAGCGCAGTGCAAATGTAGCTGCCAGGGAATACCCTTGCTGGCGAGTCGCTCTGCCTGCCAAACCAGAGGGGGAATCTTAGCGAAATCTCCGGCTACCCCGTAAGCACCTGTGAGCTCGACCAGGAAAAGGTGATCCCGCTCGCCCTGCTGGTAGATGCGCTCGAGGAGATTGGCCTTGAGGTAACGATCCCCAGTCGTGGTCAGGTTTGCTGCCAGAGCAAGACCAGCCCAAGCACAGCGTTTTTCCGCAAATGCCATGAGTTGTTCGGGCAAGTATTCGCCATGTTGATCGCGAAGTATTTCTGCTAACAAATCCCATAAAGCAAAGTGGTTGGGCTCAGCATCAAGACCTGCGGTACACCAGGTTTCGGCCGCGGCCAGCTCGCCTTGCTCAAGATAAATTTGCGTCAAGTTGACGTAGGGCGCTGGTTCGGCGGGAATGAGAGCTTGCGCAGCTCTTAGGTGATCTTCAGCGCTACCTAAGTCTGCACTCAGCATAGCCGCGACACCTAGAGCGAGTCGGGCGCGGAAATCATCGGCAAACAAATCGCCAGGATGAGAGTCAGCCAGCACCAGAGCTGATCGCGGTAGATCCATGGTTACAAGTTCATCTAGGAGATCGACGAGCTGCTCGGCTGACAGTGCTTCACGGCTGCGACACTCTGTCTGGAGCCAAGCCTCAAGGGCTGCTGATTCTTCGGATGTCGGGCGACCATCCCGATGGTGTCCGCGATAGCTAGCATCATCGATGCCCAAATAGGAACGAAGGTGGGGGCCCATCGGATAGTCATAAAAATCAGGTCTGGAGGACACCAGAGGTCTCCTTGCTTGGTCGAGTGCGGCTGATCCGCCAAAAAAAGTTAAGGCCAACATGTCTTGGGGCCTTGAGTTTTAGTCCTGCTAGAAATACTGTGCAAATGTTGAGTCAGCAAGAGAAAGGGGCGATCCCGCATCACTGAGACGGCATTTCAGATGCCTAGAAGTGGCGCCGGAGGCCATTTTGGTCTTGATTGCCCCAGGGCTCAATGTTACCGTCAATTTGCTCGAAGTTGCTAAAATGACTGGATTATATTTGGTTGTATCCAGACGAAGAGCGGGAGTTCCAAGCCGATGACTGAAGCTACTGTGCCTACCACCCCGACTTTTAATGCCGGGCTGGGGCAGGAGATTGCTGCCAAGCTTCCCAACGCTGGGCTGAAGTATGTGTCAAACCCGGATCACGCGGACGAGGAGACCATTCTGGTCGAGCCCGGCTCGGTCCTCGAAGTGGCGAAGGAGCTGAAGAAGCACTACCCGTTCCTAATGGATGTGTGCGGTGTGGATTACCCTGAGCGCGATCGCCGCTTTGACGTGGTCTACCACTTTGCAGACCACATACATCGCCGTCGCTTGCGCCTCAAAACGGCGGTGGTTGAGGGTGGATCGGTGCCCTCGGTGACTCCGGTTTACAAGGCTGCCAATTGGTTCGAACGCGAGGCATTTGATTTGTTTGGCGTGCGTTTCGATGGCCACCCAAACCTGCGCCGCATTTTGTGTCACGAGGATTTCGTTGGGCATCCGTTACGCAAGGACTATCCGGCCGATCGCAACCAATCTTTGACGACTCCTATCGAACACACCTACGCCAAAGACCGAGCTCGCATGCGGGCCGAAGAGGCGGATTATCTTTCCGACCGCGTCTGGATTAACATCGGGCCAGCACACCCGGCAACTCACGGCACCTTGCGCTTCATGGCGGTTATGTCCGGGGAGACCATTGAAGAGGTCGATCTTGAGATTGGCTACCTCCACCGTTGTTTTGAAAAAATGTGCGAGACGCACGATTACAATCAGATCATCCCTTATGCAGACCGTTTGAATTACTGCTCAGCACCGATCAACAACCATGCTTGGTGCCGGACGGTGGAGAAGATGCTTGGTATTGAGGTGCCAGCTCGTGCGCAAGTGATGCGGATGATTCTGGACGAGTTTTCACGCATCATCGATCACTTTGTCTGCATTTCAACCAATGCTGTCGATCTTGGTGCCTTGACTAACTTCTGGCTTGGTTTTCAGGCGCGTGAGCGTGTCTACGATCTTTTCGAGAAGCTGTGCGGTGCGCGGTTGACGGTGTCGCTTGCTCGAGTCGGGGGGATGGGGTTTGATCTCCCAGCTGGCTGGGTTGAGCAGGCCATCAAGACAATCGAAGACATTGAAAAGTCCCACTACGAACTCGACCTACTGCTTACGAAAAACCGCATCTTTGTGCGGCGAATGGTTGGCGCAGCGCCGATTGATGCCGAAACGGCAATTAACTACGGCTTCACCGGTCCCTGTCTTCGTGCTGCCGGCGCTCCGGTGGACACTCGCGTTTGGGACCCATACTACAGCTACGATCAGGTCGACTTTGACGTTCCGGTTGGCGACTCGGGCGATTCTTATGCTCGCTACATGGTGCGGATGGAAGAGATTCGTCAATCCTGCCGCATCTTAAAGCAGCTCTTGCCTCACATCCCTAGCGGCCCGATATCCGTTGATGATCCGACCATTCGTCTACCTCGAAAATCGGATGTGTACGGTAACATTGAAGGTCTGATGAACCAGTTCATGCTGGTGATTCATGGGGTCAAGCCAAAGCCGGGTGAAATCTACCGAGCACATGAAGGTGCTAATGGTGAATTAGGATTCTACGTTGTATCTGATGGTAGCGGTCGACCTTATCGCGTGAAGTGTCGTCCACCCTGTTTTGCACTATTCCAGGCATTTCCTGACATGCTGAAAGGGCAGATGTTGGCTGATGCCATTGCCGCACTAGGCAGTATCAATATCATCGCGGGAGAGCTCGACCGATGAGCGTTTTTAGTGAATCTCTGAAGGCTAAAATTGAATCTTTTTTGACCAGGTACGAAACTCGTCGCAGTGCAATTTTACCAGTATTGCATGCCATTCAAGACGAGCACGGCTGGGTTTCTGAAACTCAAGTGGAAGAGCTGCATCACAAGTACGGTCTAGACCGCGTCCAAGTCAAAGAAGTGATCACTTTCTACGACATTTACAAAGATCATCCAGTGCGTAAGTACCAGATTCGTTATTGCAAGAATCTGACTTGCCACATGCTTGGTGCGCAGGACGCGATCTGTAAGATCAAAGAGCACATCAAGGCACTCGACGCTCAATTGGGTGAAGACGGTCCGTTTTCGCTGGAAGAGTTTCCATGCCTGGGTAAATGCGATGGAGCGCCAGTCATGCTCGTCAATAAGGAGCGGATTGAGCACGCAACTGTTGACAAGATTGACTCGATTCTTTCCAAATATGCTCCGCTTCCGAAGTGATTGGGGGACATTAAGTGGCTGAACAAAAACCAAAAATTATTCTTCAGACTGAGGGTCTACCAGATCAGCGCTCACTTAAGACCTACGTGGAAAAAGCCAGCGGCTATACGGCTGTGCGCAAGGTCCTCGGTGGTATGAGCCGGGAGCAAGTGATCGAAGAGGTTAAGCAGGCTGGACTCCGTGGACGCGGTGGTGCAGGCTTTCTCACTGGTCTCAAATGGAGCTTTGTGCCCAAGGATATCACCGGGCCCAAGTATCTCATTTGCAACAATGACGAGAGCGAGCCAGGCACTTTCAAAGATCGCTATATCTGTACTGTCAACCCTCATCAAGTGGTTGAGGGGATGATCATTGCGGCCTACGCTATCGGCGCCAACAAGGGTTATATCTACACCCGTTGGGAGTTTCAGGAAGAAATTAGCTACCTCGAGGCAGCCATTAAGGAAGCCTACGACGCTGGTTTCCTCGGTAAAAATCTCTTTGGCAGTGGCTTCGATTTTGATCTGGATCATTATACCGGTGCTGGTGCCTACATCTGCGGTGAGGAGACCGGATTGATCAGCTCCCTTGAGGGCAAAAAAGGTCAACCTAAGGTCAAGCCACCGTTTCCGGCCGTGTCGGGATATCTTGGGCGTCCCACCATCGTTAATAACACTGAGACTTTGGCCAACGTACCTTGGATCATCAACAACGGCGCCAAAGCCTTCCGTCAGTTCGGCACAGAAAAAAGTCCGGGCACTAAACTATTCTCAATTTCTGGTGCCTTAAATAAGCCGGGTGTCTACGAAGTGCCACTAGGCTACCCATTTGCCTCGCTACTCAATATCGAAGCGGGTGGCATGCAACCCGGCAGGACACTGAAAGCTCTGATTCCTGGAGGTGCATCCGCACCCCTGCTCACGCCGGCTGAGTGTGAAGGTCTGACCATGGACTTTGAGGCCATGGCTCAGCGCAACACCATGCTGGGATCGGGTGCAGTGATGGTCATCGACGACCGGCAGAGTCTGGCCGAGTTGCTCAAGGTGACCATCGAGTTTTTTGCTCATGAGAGTTGTGGTCAATGTACACCTTGCCGTGAGGGTACAGGCTGGCTGAACAACATCATGGACGGCATTATGGATCGCAGTGCTAAACCGGAAAATGTTGAACGTCTGCGTACCGTGGCGAGGAACATGGGTGGCAAAACGATTTGCGCTCTTTCTGATGCCTGTGCAATGCCCGTAATGTCCTATGTTCAGAAATTCAGTGGCGAGCTGCAAGCATACTTGGCTGCTGGCTCGGGGGGGCATAGTAAGTGAGTACCGAGACTGTTACGTTTAGCTTGAATGATCGCGATATCACGGTAACCAAAGGTACGACCGTGATGGA
>OMIY01000095.1 GCA_900299215.1 bacterium
ACTTGGCTTTGGTACCTCAGGCTCAACTTCTGGCTTTTCGGAGGTTTGAGCATCGACCGTTGGGTATTGCCGCTTTGGTATCTTGGTATTTTCTTCACTACGCGCGCAGGCGACAATCATGATCAGGGCGGTGGACCAAGTAGCAGACTTCGTAAACATCGGAACTCCACGGACAGAAAGACAGCTCAACATGAGACGGGACAACACAGGAGGTGCAGCAGGAGATGGACCAGAGATAGGGAGTACGCCCCCCAAATCTCTTGGGGGGATAGCCACTAGGAGCAACTGCCGTGCCGCAATTAAGGCGGGTAATTCAGTAGGTTGAAAAAAGAGGCGGTGTCGAAGTTTTGGACAGTTGCGCACAATTAGCGACTTAGACGCCTGAGGGCTAGCCGCAGAGCTCGAGCTTTAGCCTGCATTGCTTCGACATCCATACTGATGGCGGCACTGAGGGAGCAGCGCAGGGCGCGTCTTCGGACCGCATTTTTTTTAAGTCGGCGAAAATTCCATGCCGGATGATCTTTGGCCGAGCGTAGTTGGCGACGCGTAAGGCGCAACTTTGCCTCAATATTGCGCCTCATTGCGATGACATCCCCTATGGGTAGAACGCTTAAATCTGGTGCAACTTTGGCTGCCTTTAGCACTGACTCAAGCAGGCTATCTAAGGCAAGAGCGTCACAGGCCAAGTAGGCGCTTTGCACTTCATGCCATAGATTCAGCTGTGACGCTTTGGGGTTTAGGTCGGGATGAAGTAGGCGCACCAATCGTTTGTACACTTCGCGAATATGGGATTCTTGTGGTTTCGGGTCGATTCGGTTGGGGCTTTCACTTTCACACTCACTTTCACATTCAGGAGCTTCACCCAAAGTATGCGCCCATAACTCATCTAACTCATCAGCCGCGGTCGCAGTCTGAATTTTCCTGGAGGCTGACTTTAAGCTCACTCCAGCATATGCGGCGTATGTTTCTATAGCCGCCAGTTGATGTTCAAGCTGATCAAGCTCTCTCTGAAGTATGCGCATGGTACCTAGTGGTCCGGCTAATTCTTGCTCAAACCAGCGCTGAAACTCTGGGACGTCTATGGTTTCAAATTCATGAAGTTTAGTTTTGCTGACGGTGAGCGCATGCTGACGAGCTCGATATTTAGCTTCCTCATCTTGGCGTCGCTGCGAGGCGTCGATCACGATAAGAGCAGTCAGCTGTAATTTGCTGGCATGGAAATCTTCGTGATGTGGACCCACCTCGTTCATGGCTCAAAGCTATGCCTGTTGCGGCCTACGGTCAATGTGACAACTCAACTTAGATCTGGTACGGTCGGCTCGGGTAGACGGAGGATCATAAACTGCGCAGTTTTAAAGCAGGGCTATTGCTTACACTGATCGCTGTCGTGGGTGCGACGGAGGGTTGCAGTTCTGGTGCCGTCAGCCCGAGTTTTACCCGTATCTACGGCGGGATGCCGGTGCCAAATGGGAATTTTCCCGCGGTCGTGGCGATTGCAGTTGACGGTGAACCACACCCTTTTTGCGCAGGTGTGCTCATTGGCCCGCGTGCGGTGCTGACCGCTGGGCACTGTCTGGACTCTCGTTTAGAGCGTGGTGAGTACGCCTTCGTGCCACATGAATTTGCCCCCAGCGCTTTGCGAGTTTACCTCGGGAATTCGCTGCAAGAAGCTGATACCCGGGATGTTTTTAATGTTCAGTCCGTTAGAACACATCCGTTGCTGCGGGCTAGTCCTATCGGCTATGCCGACTTTGGTCTCATCGAGTTATCCGAACCAGTCGAGGGAGTGGTTCCGTTGCGTCCAGTCATCGACGCGGCATTGAAGATCAAGGCCCTGAACCGAGGTCAGGCGACTCTGGTTGGTTTTGGCAAACGTGAGTCTGGCGCGGGCGGGGTCAAATATGCTGTTACTTCGCGCTTATTAGAGCTTAATGCTAACGAAGTTGTATTCGGGGGCAGCGGGCAGGATGCTTGCACTGGCGATAGCGGCGGCCCGGCTTTAATTCTCAATGCAAGTGGGCAGTACGAAGTCCTCGGGATCCTGTCACGAGGACTGAACCTTGAGTGCGGACAGGGCGCAATTGTAGAACTCTCTAGTGCTGCGGCTTGCTGGTTGACGCAGCAGCATATGATTGAGGCGGGTCACGGTAACGGCTTGCCCGCGTCCTACTGTCCCACGACACCTAAACATTATTCAGATGGCGAACTTGAATCAGCCAATTTTGCGCGCCTTTGTTTCACTAAAGGGGGCGACTTAGAGCAAAAAGCCACAGTTCAGGCCATTCTGCAGACCCTGAGGACAAGTGACTGCCGAGCTGCGACTACTGCACTTGTCGAATCTGAGAGATTGAACTTTGATGGGCTCAATATATCCGATTTAAGTCCTCTGGCAGGACTCAATCAGTTGCGGCATTTGTCGCTTAAAGGAAACCGCATTAGTGACCTGGAGTCCTTGCGACATCTTACTAATTTAGTCGTGTTGGATATCGAAGGTAATGACATCAGAGATCCCAAGCCATTGCCTAAGTTGGTCGCCAAAGGTCTTAAGATTAAGGGTCTCAAGCGTCAGCTATGGAATCATCGAGATACGACGTTCAGGCATCAGTGTCTTGCCTATAAACAAGGTACGTTGAGTGAGGCTTCGGCTACGACGGTTCGTGCCCTCCTTTGGCACGCAAGCAGCGAGGATTGTGAGGTCGCTAACTCGCGGCTCCTTATGCGGACGACATTGAACCTTTCCGGGCGTAATATCACGGAGCTTTCAACCCTATCCGACTTCACTAATCTACGAACCTTGGACCTGAGTGATAATCCGATCACCAGTGTCGCTGCACTGATCCATCTAGAGTATCTTAAAGATCTTGATCTTCGCCTCACTCAAGTAAGTGACGCGAGCTCACTGTCTTCATTAGTTAACCTAGGCCTGCAAATTTGGCGCTAAGGCACGCAAGGTGCTGCTATAGTGTAGGTGAGCACACCAACAATTAAGTGGATCAGTTTGAATGATGCAAACGCAGCGACAATTTTGGCGCGGTTCCATGGTGTTACTAGGCTGCAATACGCTAGCCGGCATCCTTAATTACGCCTTTCAAGTGATGGCTGCGCGGCGTCTTGGGGTTGCTGATTACGGCAGTCTCAATCTTTGGATCGCAGATGTCACAGTGGCACTTTCAGTGGGTACGGTGGCACAGATGGTGGCCAATTATTTTCCGATGCCACCTCGCAGCCTCCGTAAGTTTGCCTACTTCGCCATTACACTGGCCATTCTTGCCAGCACTTTGATCTGTTTTGTCGCCGATAAGGGCTTAGCAGACGGTCTATTCGCCGGGGGAATGGCGGTTGGGCTGGGGCTGATTTCAGGGTGGCTTGGCGGACAGGTGCAGGCGCGTTTGTTGTTTGGCTTGCTTGGTGGCGCTCTGGTGGCTGGGGCAAGCTTGAAGTTGTTGGTGGGTGGTTTAGGTGCGTTTCAGGGGCCGCTTACGAACTATTATGTGGCAGTGTCCGCAAGCTTCATTGCCCCTATTCTACTGATTGGAGGTATGTCGATTGCGCATCCACTTGGTCCCATGGCTGAAGCTCGGGAACAGCAAGTGAAAGTCAAAGTAATTTGCGCCTGTCTACTTGCAATGGCAACGGCGCTGATTCCCCAGCTTGACATCATCAACCTGCGGCAGTTTCAATCGAGCGAGGTTCTTGGCCAGTATGCACGCGTCATGCTTGCTGCTAAGGCGATTTTCTTTGGAGCGGCGGCGATCCTGCAGGTTGCATTGCCTTTTCATTTACGTGCCCAAGACGCCAACCTGAATCAGAGTGCTTCCGGCGCGATTAGGAAAGCCGAATTGACGGTGGTTGCTGCCTGCTTCGTTGCCTCGGGGTGTGCTGCACTTTTCCTGCCGTGGCTTAGCCCGATGCTGTTTGGATTCGAACTAGCTGATTTTCAAGGGTGGATTCTACTAACCGGTGTCATTGCTTCAATGCAGTTTGCGCTTTTGCAAGTGATCCAGCGCGACTGTGCCAAGTTAGCGTGGGTGCGAGCAGGTAAAGTGCTCCTTGCCGTCGGTGCAGTGCTGATTGTGGGGGTGTTCAGCCCATCGCTGACTGTTGGTACTTATTTGACGGCCGTAGCTATTTACTACGCCGTGATCCTGGCGCTGCGGATGCGGACGCGGGCTTGATTAAAAAAACAAGTAAAATCAGTAGCTTAAATCGTTTTGGTTGGATGAATCCGCTGGACATCATTGATTTTTCCTGATACGCCCTATGCCTAAATGTAATTTAGGTAGTCCAGATGAATCACAGGCCCGACGACTCTAACCCTCAGCCATCTATCCTGACTCCAGGGGAGCTTCTGCGTAAATCAGCGATGATTTACGGTGTTATGGCCCTGATAGGGTTGACCGTCATGCGCCTTGTGCATGTGAATCTGGTGACCTCCTTTACCTGGCCCAGCGGACTGGCTGAAGGTGGCAGGTTGATTGTGATCGGAGTCGTAGGCGCTGGCCTACTGCTGATCGCCAGTTATTTTTTTGAGGATTGGTTCCCTTCGTACCGTGAACTCAAGGCTCAGGTCACTCGGCTTCTGGGTCCCAGTAGTGTCATGACGGCGTTGCTACTCTCACTAATCACGGCGATTGGTGAGGAGTCATTGTTTCGCGGCGCTCTTCAGCCCACGGCCGGCATTTTTGTCGCTAGCTTGCTCTTCGGCATCCTGCACATGGGCAAGGATGGGCTCTTGTCAGCGTGGAGCCTTTGGGCCTTTTTGGCGGGGCTTTTGCTCGGCTGGATGTACATTGCGACCTCGAGCCTCTGGCCTTGTCTCATCGCGCACTTTCTAGTGAATACCGTATCCATACTCAATCTGCGTCGCAGCTACCGCAATTTGATGACTATCCCTGGAGCTTGCGTTGCGATGAGACCTTGCGCCTCCGACTCCGTGAGCGAGGACGAGTAATTGTCGCGACATGATCACCAAAGATGATAACGAAAGATGATTAGCAAGCATCCTCACATTTGTCTTTTTCAACCAGAGATCCCGCAAAACACCGGCAGTATCGGTAGGCTTGCGGCTGGCGCTGGTTGTCGCTTGCATTTGATTAGGCCTTTTGGTTTTTCGACGGACGACCGCAATCTCAGGCGTGCAGGGCTCGATTATTGGCCATTTCTCGATCTAGAGATTCACGATGATCTCGAATCACTTCTGGCATTGTTCCCGAAGCGGGCGGCATTCTTTTCGAAAAAAGCCACCAAGCCTTTTTGGGACATGCCAGATTCCTGTGAGTTATTGATTTTTGGGCGAGAGACCAGTGGACTTCCAGATTGGGTGCATGAGCGCTACGC
>OMIY01000096.1 GCA_900299215.1 bacterium
GGTTCCATTGAGCTTCGACAGCTTCGCGAACCCATTTTTTGCGCTCTTGAAGAAGAGCGTCGTGATTGGGCTTATACTCAACATTCGGATGATTGTAAGACTGTTGGTAGGGCATCCAGCAGACTTTGATTTCGCTGCGAGTGTCTTTAGTTGCGGACCAAAGCATTTTTTTAATCGGAAGCAGTCCTAGTTTGCCTTGGCCGCTGTTAACACCCTTACCTGTGCAAGAAGTTGGGGTGGTGGTGTCAACAGGATTCGCCTTCTTGCTTCTGGTTTTTCCAGATTGCCTGTTATTACTCGGCGTCTCATTTTGCGTGGGGCCGCATGCTATGAGCAGCATCCCCGTTGCAAGCAACAGCCGGCTTATTGCGTGTTTCATTCCAAATCCTCCAAGTTACCTCTAATTGAGAACCATCTCGCCATCCCTGCTTGTAGTCTGGGCCAATCGTTGGCCCAGTGCGTGTTTTCAAGACATCCGAAATCAGCGGCTGACAAGGGCCCTAACTCCGGCAAGTAGCTCATCCATTTGAAGAATTCCCGTATGCGCCTTACCAGCGTCACCATCAACTTTGACGACTATATTCTCTGCTACATCAATAGAGGACGCTCGTAACACGGGATCCTGAGTCTGGTAGAAGTTTTGCCATTTTTTTGTGCCTGCAGCGATTCTTTGTAAGGTTTGACTGTCGAAGTCCTTCGGGGATTCGATGCAGCCCTTAGTCGGGCTATTAAGTACGTGATTGATAAAATCATTGGGAGCGCAGTTAACACGGCTAATTGGGTCTATGGTAATCAGACCTGAAAAATTCCATTTATCAGAAAGTAAGCTCACAAACTTTATCGCCGACCAGCCGCCATAAGAGTGACCAATCACAGCGATGGTTGCTACATCGGTTGAAGTGCGCAGCGCCTCAATTTGCTTTGCAAATTCAGCGATGGTCGTCTTGTAAGGCTTAGTCGGTGATCTGCCTTCTACAACGCGAATCGAGTCTGGATCCGGTGTGTAACAGGTCATGTAAAGGATTTGTTCTCGATGGTGACTAGTTGTGGTGTGAATGTTTGTACTTTTTTGCAAGATATCAATTTTGCTATCGATCGGGGTGGCGTCCTCGGCGAACATATTGGTGCAACCCAAAAATCCACCAAAGTAAATTACGAGTTGTTTTCCTGAGTCGTTCTCTGAAGGATTCGGAGCGGTGGAATTCGGAGTAGAGCCGTCTGACGGTTTGCCTATTCCTGCTAACTTCTGGTTTGTTGACTTAGAATCCTTGGGGCTGCTTCCACTAGTGCTCGCTCCCGAGTAACGATCCCCGGTTTGATGTGGTGGCGAATCGCCACAGCCAACCGCAAATGATAAAAAGTGCCAAGCCACTAACGATAGCTTCAGAGACCTTGCGGTCTTTGAACTGAACATGTGAATTTCCTCCGAGTTTTGACCCTTATCGGCACATGGGAGCCTAAACTTTAGCAACAAGTTAGAAAAATCCTATTCAACGCAATATTTACTGGGACTTGCCTTGTTAGATTTTTGCTCAGGAATGTTGTCAAAAAATAATCACTGGTGAGTATTTTTAAGGATCCGAAAGTATCGAATATTGATGCTGTTATTGTATTTACGAGAGGCGTTCGGAATTTTCTGCTTCGGCTGTGAAAAGCCATCCATTGTACTGGATGTATAAGTGCCTAACTTCATAAGCCATAAAAAATGGAACTAAAGCTTTGCACTACCCTTGACGAACATCCCCATGAGGGATCAGGCCTTAGTTGGTTTTACAACGTTCCTGGTCGGTTGGGGTTGAATATGTTGCGAGCGAAGTCAAAGCAGCTTCCGCATGAGAAGAGCTCCCCGAAACGGGTTCGGAAGTGCAGCATAGTCTTAGCGATCGCTCTAGTCGAAGTTTTTCATTCCCCGGTTTCGAAAGCTGAAGGCGTGTTTCCAATCAGTTACTCCGGACGGCTAACTCAGGCAAACGGTGCATCTGTCGAAGGGCCAATCGACGTCGAAATAGGTTTCTTTCGTGATCCAGTCGGGGGTACTCCGCTGATTGAGAACCTAACAAAGCAAAATATAAACCTGATTAATGGAGTGTTTACCCTAGAGCTTCCTCTGTCAGGTTCCGACATTTGGTCGGTGTTTGAAGATGGGACACGTTCAGTTTATATCGAGGTCACTGCAGCTGGGAAAACTTACCCGAGGCAGAAGTATCTTTACACGCCTTTGGCACTCCGAATTCCCGTAAACGATAAGCATCTCGCTTTCGATCTCACTACAGGTAGGCTCGGGTTAAAAATGGATGCATCAGCTAGCGAGGGCAGCTTCCTGACTGTAGGATCCGGTGGTGGTATCGCCTGGAGGAAAATAGAAGCATCAAACTTAATTGCCAAGGATTCGAATGGAGGTGCTCCTTCCTCTAATCAGGTACTCGTCTACAAGGACGGAAGCTGGATAGCGGGCGCAGTGCCTACTGTGGCGAGCAACCAAGCAAGCGGTTCTTCATCCGGTTATCTAAGCTCTACCGACTGGAGTGCTTTCAATACAAAACAAATGGCTCTTGGCTTCACCCCTGTTAACAAGGCAGGTGATTCACTTTCAGGTCCGCTCAATATGGGCGGCCAGTTGGTCACAGGCCTCGCGACTCCAGCGGCAACGAGTGATGCTGCTACGAAAGGCTATGTCGATGGCCTAGCTCTGCGTAAAGATGGCACTACTCAGCTCACTGGCGCCTGGAATGTCGGAGCGCAAAATATCACCAACACCGGTGATGTCA
>OMIY01000097.1 GCA_900299215.1 bacterium
CGAGGCATCGTTGAGGCTGCTTATGCTATGCCGGATGCGCATTGGGGTTACGGATTTCCCATTGGTGGGGTTGCGGCATTTGATGCAGCCAGTGGTGGGGTTATCTCAGCCGGTGGAGTGGGATTTGACATCTCCTGCGGTGTTCGGACATTAACGTCAGAACTGCAAATAGGTGACATAAAACCCGTGCGCGCAAGACTTGCTGATGCGCTTTTTGGCGCAATTCCCGCCGGCATGGGCAAGAGAGCCAAATCTCACATCGAGTTGGAGCTGGCTGATCTAGATGCCATGCTGTCAGGGGGAGCCAGATGGGCGATCAATCAAGGCTACGGTAGTGTTGATGACTTAGGTCACATCGAAGAATTTGGCTTAATGGCAGGGGCCACCCCGGAGCACGTGTCTCACCATGCTAAACTGCGCCAGTTAGACGAGGTCGGTACGCTTGGATCTGGCAATCACTACTTAGAGGTGCAGTATGTGAAAGAAATTTACGACCCTGAAATCGCCAAGGCTTTTGCTCTAGGGACAAGCGGCGTGGTAGTGACTATCCACTGCGGCTCTCGTGGCCTTGGTCACCAGATTGGCACGGAATTCTTGGGACAGATGGCAAAGGAGGCTCCAAGCTTCGGGATCGAGCTGCCAGACCGCGAATTAGCTTGTGTGCCGATCACTTCACCTACGGGACTAAAGTATCTTGGTGTGATGCGTGCTGCAATCAACTGTGCGATGGCTAACCGGCAGGTTTTAACACATCTAGTTAGGCAAGTTTTTGAGGATTTTTTTCCGAGATCCCCTCTGAAGCTCCTCTACGATATCTCGCACAACACATGTAAGGTTGAGACCCACGTCATAAACAGTCGAGCCAAAGAGCTGCACGTTCATCGCAAAGGTGCCACACGCGCCTTTGGTCCCGGCCACCCCTCATTACCAGACGAATTCAAAGAGACAGGGCAACCCGTGCTGATTGGTGGATCGATGGGCACTGCCTCCTATGTCTTAGCAGGCAGCGCATCGAGTGAGCTCAAAGCCCTCAGCTCCTGCTGCCACGGAGCGGGACGGTCTATGAGTCGTCACCATGCCAACACTTTATGGAGCGGCCGTGCACTGGTGAAAGACCTTGCTAATCAAGGTATCGAGATCAGAAGCCATTCCTATCGCGGCGTCGCTGAAGAGGCCCCCGGTGCCTATAAAGACGTCAGCGACGTTGTGAACAGTGCGTCCGCGGCTGGGCTTGCGCGCAAAGTAGCAAAGCTAGCGCCAATCATCTGCGTCAAGGGCTAACTCTAAACTAATCTGGCACAAACATTGCTTGATCATATGTAGGGCAAACAATTTGCCTAAATCAACTAGTCCACCATTGAGGTGGATCGCGATGTGTTATCGCTGGGAGGTGGATCTTGAAACTGCAGATATTCTTTTCACTTTTTTTGTCACTACTATCTCTTACGTCCCCAGCCTCGGCCAGCCAGCCTGGCGCCGATCATGACTCATCAATGAGGATCGCCATCATTGGTGCGGGTGCCGCAGGTTTGACGGCTGCTCACGAGTTGATGCAACTCGGTTACCAAAACATTACGGTTTATGAGCGCAACTCACGTATCGGGGGCAAGGTATTCAGCTACCGCAGTGGACCAGTCCCTCTGGAATTGGGCGCCTTCTGGGCAGGCATCGACTACTCAACTGTGATTGATCTGGCCAAATTTTACGGAGTCGACTTTATCCAGGAAAATGCTGAGCTTCTGGTCCGAAGTGGAGATCAAACTTTTCCCTTAAGCGAGTCCGTAAGAATAGAAAAACACCTAGCAACTATGCCGCTGGCAATTTTACATGCTAATTGGGTTGCTCTAAGGTTTCATCGAGACTTGTATAAAGTCGGCCTAAACAATTTGGATCCAGAGCTGTTTCAAAATTTTACTTCATTTGCGGCAAAATATAAAATCGAGCCGATCGCCGACGCATTTAGACCATTCTGGATCGGTTGTGGTTATTCCGATTACGCCACTACGCCAGCAATTTACGTATTGCGCCTGATGATGCCGATTTTTTCGCGATCTCTCCGCAACATTGTGTCTTACCGTTCCATGAGCCACTTCACTGATGGTATTTATCGGTTTCCCACGGGCTATGTGACGATCTTTGAACGAATTGCAGAGCAAATTGCTGATGTCCGCTTGAATACTGCAGTTAGCGCGGTAAAACGCGTTCAAGATGGAGAAAGTTGGCGCATACGAATCACAGCTGGGGGTCGCGTCGACGAATTCGATCGACTGATCGTGTCTGCTGATCTTAGAAGCACTATGTGGTTTATGGATCTATCCCTAGAGGAACGAAATTTATTTTCACGAATCATGTCGCATCAATACAACTTGTACCTGGTCGATGCGGAATTAGCCGGAGAACAACGGGACAAAATGCTTTTTTTTGATGAGCCGTCCAATGAATTTAAAAAACCATATTTAGTGGCTGCTCTCAGTCGCCAAGAATTGAAACCTACCTGGGTTGTAGCCCAATTGGCTGATCAGGGGACGAACGCAAGCGACGCAAGCGAAAAATTACTCCGGGATTTGGAACGCAATAATTTTGTTGGTGCTCGCATTAAAGAAACCGTGTCTTGGAACTACTTCCCACGAGTAAGTAGCGCCGATTTGGCGGACGGCTTTTATGATAAGTTAGAGAACATACAAGGTGTCCGCGGCACATATTTTGTTGGGTCAATCTTCAATTTCGAAACCGTGGAGTCCACCGCGTCATACGCTCGGGCTTTGGTTCGTCGCTGGTGGACTCACTAGCTCCTAACCATCTTTGCAAGGAAATTGCCCGTATAGCTACTCTTAACCTTTGCAACATCTTCGGGCGTGCCCTGTGCAATGATTTGACCACCGCGAAAGCCTCCCTCTGGGCCCATGTCGATGATCCAGTCGGCTGTCTTAATGACATCCAAGTTGTGCTCAATCACTACGACAGTGTTGCCAGCAGTCAAGAGTCGGTCGAGTACAGATAATAGCTTCCGAATATCTTCAAAGTGAAGTCCAGTCGTTGGTTCGTCGAGGATGTAAAGCGTATGCCCGGTGTCTGCTCGCGCTAACTCTTTGGCCAATTTGATCCGCTGCGCCTCACCGCCAGATAGCGTTGTCGCTGGTTGTCCTAGCTTGATGTAGGACAGTCCCACGTCTGTCAGAGTTCGCAAAACTCTGGCAATTTTAGGGTGATGTTCAAATAGCCTTTCAGCCTCGGCCACCGACATATCTAGAACATCAGCGATCGAATAGTCCTTGTATTTAATCTGTAAGGTCGACTCATTAAAGCGTCGCCCCTTACAGGTCTCGCACGGCACCAAGACATCGGCGAGAAAGTGCATCTCGACCGTGAGATAACCATCACCCTGACAGGCCTCACAGCGGCCACCCTTAACGTTAAAGGAGAACCGCCCCTTCTCATAACCACGAGCCCGCGACTCTGGCAAAAGTGAGTAAAAGTCACGAATCAAATCGAATAATTTAGTGTAAGTAGCCGGGTTACTGCGCGGCGTCCGGCCGATGGGCCGCTGATCGATATTGATAACTTTATCTAGCTGCTCAAGCCCTGTGATAGCCTTATGTGCGCCGACCTCAATATCACTGTCATGGAGTTTACGCGATAAGGCCGGAAATAAAATTTGATTGATCAGACTCGACTTACCAGCACCCGAAACTCCGGTTACACAACTCATCAGCCCCAATGGAAAGCGAGCAGTGACATTGCGAAGGTTGTTTTCTGTGGCACCGACTACGGTCACCCACCCCTCGTCCTTACGAACAGAGGCCGGCACGCGGCGTTTAGTCGGGACTGCTATCTTTTCTTTGCCACTCAGATAACGACCAGTGAGTGAATGGGGGTTGCGCCGGATTTCAGCAGGTGTGCCCTGAGCAACGATCCGGCCCCCAAGATGCCCTGCACCTGGCCCTATGTCTAGGACCCAGTCGGCAGCCTCGATGGTCTCTTGATCATGCTCGACCACAATAAGCGTATTACCGATGTCACGCAGGTGACAAAGCGTCGACAGCAACTTTTGATTGTCCCGCTGATGGAGACCTATAGAAGGTTCATCGAGGATGTAGAGTACGCCGGTAAGTTCCGATCCAATCTGGGAGGCCAAACGAATACGCTGTGCCTCCCCACCAGAAAGAGTTGGCCCTTTGCGATCAAGCGTCAAATAGTCGAGACCAACGTTAACTAAGAATCCAAGGCGGCTGCGAATTTCTTTGAGCAGTTCCTTAGCAATCAGTAACTGATTGCCTTTCAGCTCCAACTTGCCGAAAAATCCAGCGGCATCGGCAATAGTCATGGAGCACACCTCCATGACCGACTTGGTAGCAATTTTGACTGCAAGGACCTCGGGCTTGAGACGTGCCCCATCACAGGTCTCACACCGCCTGGTCGACATAAATTTGCCGTACCACTGCTTCATCTCATCAGACTGGGTTTCCTCAAACCGACGCATCAGCCGCGGCAGCAATCCTTCGAACGTGGTGGAGAACGATCCTTGGCTGCGTTCACCGCGCCATTTCACGGTGACCCGCTCTTCGCCAGATCCCCTGAGTAGGATGTCGCGATGCTTTTTACTCAGCTTTTTCCATGGCGTGTTTAGATCGATTCCAAATTGTTTGGAAATCGCCTTCAGCTTTTCAGCCCCCCAACCATCGCCGGTTTCCCCATCCTTGAAATAACCTCGCCATGGGATCACGGCCCCCTCTTTGATGCTCAAGTTGGGATCAGGGATGATTTTTTGCTCATCCATAATGAGAAGCGACCCCAGTCCGCTGCAAGTGGGACACATGCCCAGTGGCGCGTTAAAGGAGAAGAGCGGTGGGGCAAGCTCAGGAAAGGCAAACCCACAACAACTCCGTGCCTCACTCATGCGGATATCTTCGCGGTCCTGCACGTGCACGATGATTGCCGACTGTCCACGTTTTAAGGCCGTCTCCACCGAATCGGTGAGCCTTTGTTTAAAGTCAGCACTACGACGAATCACCAGACGATCGATCACCACTTCAATGGTGTGCTTTTTATGCTTGGCAAGTGCTTGGACATCGCTAAGCTCCCGCACCACACCGTCAATCCGCACGCGGCTAAAGCCACTTTGAGCCAGCTCGGCAAATAGTTCGCGATGTTCTCCCTTACGATTTTCGATGATTGGAGCAAGTAACAGAATCTTGGTCCCTTCAGGGAGTTCCATGATCTGCTCAACCATGCTGGCAGCATCACCTCGACCAACCCTCTTGCCACAAATATGACAAAACTGCTCGCCAATCCGTGCGTAGAGTACCCTAAGGTAATCATACACTTCGGTGATAGTGCCGACGGTGGACCGCGGATTTTTGCTGGCAGCTTTTTGCTCAATAGCAATCGTTGGGGAGAGTCCGCGGATGGTTTCGAATTTGGGCTTCTCTAATTGTCCGAGAAACTGCCGCGCATAGGCTGAGAGCGACTCAACGTAACGCCTTTGCCCCTCGGCAAAAATGGTATCGAACGCCAA
>OMIY01000098.1 GCA_900299215.1 bacterium
TAAACACCAAGCCCTAAAGTCTTGGCCGCCGAAATCTGGATATTGCCGGCGTTAGTTAGGTCGTTGCCGCCAAGGTTTAGGCTACCGCTTAGGGAATCACCAGCACGATTGACTGGTGTGTAGCCCAGTGCGTTTTGTTTACCGTTAAAAGTTGTCCAGTCACTTGAAGCTAAATAGCCGTTGGCAGTACCACTAGACTGACTCAAAGAAACCACACCATTCGCTGAGTCATAACCAAGGGGAGCTGAGGCTGACAATGCACTGCGAGCTCGGGTGTCGGTAAAGTATTTATTAGTTGGATCTTCGGTTGCTAGTGCCGTATTGAGGCTCTGCCACGATTTGGTCCCCGTTAAAAACTGAGTCGATGTACCGCCGCTGGGCAACAATGGCTCTTTACCAGCTAGATCAGATTCCAGACCGCTAATTTTGCTCTTAGCGATCGCTGCACTCGGCGAGATATCAGAGTCGTTAAGTAAGGGACCGGCTGAGGCATTGGTAATGCGACCGTAGCCGTCCACCGCTACTGTGGCTCGGCTGTAGGTGCCCGATGAGACGGAGGTGGTTGCAAGGCTGATCGTGCCAGATGTTGTGATTGGTCCACCGACAATTCCTGCGCCAGTACTGATATTAACACCTGCAAGGGGTGCGTAACCCAGGGTACTCGTGATATCTGCCGCAGTCAGCGAGGCACCAGACAGCACACGACCCTTGGCGTCGTATGTTATTTTGGTAGCAGTCCCTGGGATCGCGACTAGTGCAAGCGTCGCGGTGCCTGCACCGGGGCCCGAGGCTGTGATATCTCCCACCAATCCGGTGATGTAACTACCGGCGGCTTGTTTATTGTTGAAGGTATTCCAGTCGGCGGAGCTAAGGTAGCCGCTAGCTGTCCCAGTCGCTGGGGCTAAGGCAAGTATGGGATTCGCTGGACTTGCCGCCACCCACTTGCCGCTCTTGTAGGTGAGCACCTGATCTTCGCCAGGGGCTGTATTGGCTGCAGTCTTAGCGTCTATATTCGCGGCACCAAGCTTATCCCAGTAAACTTTACCGTTACCGTCCGCAGTCAAGATCTGACCTGCGCTGGCTGCACCGGATCCATTGATGCTGAGTTTCCCGCTGGCTGAATTGTAAACTATGGACGAATCATCTACGGGCACGCGGAGCGCAAATGGCACGAAGCTAAACTTCTGCCGTGGATAACTGCGCCCACCAGCAGTCACCTCGACAAACACCGGAGTGCTACCGTTACCAAGAACTAGCTGCGAGTCTTTAATACTTAGCTCAACACTGACCGTGAACAGGCCGTTACTAAGCTGCACGCCCGTAAACGGATAGGGATCCGTCAATGGAATGCCATCAACATCAGCAGCGTAGAAATTGATCTGCAGGTCGATCGGCCCTTCTACGGGAGCACCGCTACTTTGAACCAATCGTCCGGAATAGCTGAGAGGAAACTTGTCACCAGCTGATGTCGGTTTTGCGAAGGACACAAAAGCCATCACAACCACCGCGAGTGCTAAGACTCGCCGGGGGGCTAGTCGTGCTGCAATTTTGAGTGCCCTTTTCCCCATTTTGTGACTTTCAGTATCGGGACTTAAGACCCCTCTTTCTTCTCTAGGAGGCCTTCGTCAAGTCACTGAGAAAACTTAAGTTTTTATAAATATGGGCAGTGCTTTTAGATACTTGCCAAGACCAAAAAGCCCCCTCGATTTCGACCACCTGTATACGCTTGTATACGGAATCTTGCGCCAAACCGTGCATCGCAACCTCAGACATTCCGATAAGCCCTCAAGCACATCGCATTTCAACAACCGGATAAGCACAGAAACAGCGAGAATTTAGAGGCAAATTCGAGGAGATTACGCATGAAGATGAAAACAAAAATACCGTTTCTATTTTTCACTGGACTCATAACCCTACAAAACGGCTGCGGTCCTCTTAAACTTTCCGCAAAAAAGTCAGATGCTTCGGATGGCACACAAACACCCCCGTCATCAGAAGATATTCCGCGTCTTGCACTCTATTCAGACTGCGGCGAGATCCAGTCTGATGTTCGTGCTCTCATTGAAATGCGCGTAAATGATCAAAATGCTCGGATCAAATATACGAAACGCCTCAGTGAGGAGTATGTAGCCAAACAAATTCATCAAAACATACTGCGCAATGGCGGTGCTGTACCTGCCATGGCCTCGGGATCGGCTATGGCAGCTGACAGCGTGAGTTCAGGGGCAATCGCAAAATCGAGCCCCAAAGCGTCTACAACCAATGTTCAAGAGCAAGGTGTAGACGAAAGCGACTTTATCAAAGTCGGTGCTAAACACATCTACGTCCTGCGTCAAGGTCAACTCAAGGTTAGCGACCGTGCTACGCTTAAAGAAATTGGTAACGTCAGTGTTGCCGACCTCCAACACGTAACGCTTTACGCAGAAGATGACCGCTTAACATTAGTCGGATTCAAATCGGGCTTTAACGCTCAAACCTTTACCACTGGTGCCGGCGGAAGCACTGTAGTCAGGCTTTACACCGCCGCCGCTGAGAAATTGCCAACTCTAATCAAAGAACATCTATTCGTTGGCGACTACCTTGACACCCGACTACTTGAAGGCCAACTCGTCACAGTGTTCCGCACTAATTTAGCTCTGACTCAGGCTAAGCCAGATGAAATTCCACAGACACCGGTCGTGCTAGATTCAGGATCAGAAACAATTGGAGGCGTTCGCTGCTCTTCCATCGCCAAACCGATGATTAGGGACCTAGACTTTAGAATGTCTAAGATCGCTGTGGTCAATACGGTTGCGACCGAGAAGCCTCTGCAGCAAATTGCTACCATCGGTGGCGGTGATTTAATCTACATGACTACACACAATATTTATTTGGCCAAACGGAACCGTACGTGGTGGCCATGGATTGAACCCAGCCGTGGCGATTCTTACGCCACTTACTGGCGCAGCCGTATGAATTCCGAGCGGCTCTACTTGACTAAAGTCTCCATCACTCGTGATGGCCAACTCATCACCACGGCTGCAGGCAGTGTCGCAGGCAGGGTCAAGGACCAGTGGGCTTTCAAAGAGCTAGCTGAAGATAACCTTCTCAGCGTTGCAACAACCACCGGCCAAATCACTGGCCAAGGTGACCAAAAAGCTCTTAATCACCTCTATGTCTTGGAACAATCCGGCAATGAACTAAAACCAGCCGCTCCGGTCCAGGACTTTGCCCCAGGCGAAGATATCCGCTCCGTACGTCACGTTGGCAATATCGCCTATATCGTAACCTTCAAAAAAACAGACCCCCTCTTCGCCTTTGATCTTAGTCAGCCACGTAGTCCCAAGATCCTTGGCGAGCTTAAAATCCCTGGCTTCTCCACCTATATGCACCCGGTAGCAGATGGCCGTCTCCTGGGAATAGGCTTTGACGCGATTGACCAAGGCAACTTCGCCTTCTTTGATGGCATCCAGGTCTCGCTTTTTGACACCGCTGATCCACGCAGTCTTGCCAGACTTGATAATCACGTCCTGGGTAAACGAGGCTCCGGCTCTGATGTCACCACCGATCATCACGCCTTCTACTTCGATAGCAATGCCAAATTAATCGGTGTGCCCGTGGTCATGGTAAACGGGACTAGCTCCAATCAGTTGCGTAGTGGGTTCCAAGGAATTGAATTCAGTGGTGCCGTCCTCTACCGTCTTGAGGGAGACAAGTTAAACGAGGTCTCACGCATTAGCCATAAAGATCTGATGCCAGCCGCTTGCACTAACGCAATCGGTGGCACTAGTTGGTGGCAAAACCAATTTGTCTCCCAAGACATCAACCGCATGTACACCCTAGATGGTCGACTGATCTCAATCTCTCGCTTTGGCATCAAAGCCCATGACCTCAATGCTCCTGACAAAGTGACGGCATCCGTTACATTTACAGATAATAATGCAAGTGGTTGTGTAAACCCCGAGCCAGTAGAAAATTTCCCTCGCCCAGCCCGTGGATTTGACTAATTCTTAGCTAACGATACGCGGCCAGCTACCTTTGACGCTCCCCGCATGACGGGTGAACTTCGAGGTATCTAGGCCGCTAATCTCTTTCACCACCTGTCCCTTTGAGTCGAGAAAAACATACCCTAAATCGGCAGGATTTAACTTCGACAAGGTGACTCGAGTTCGAGCAATAAGATCTAGCAGCTCTTTTTTTAGAATCTTAGGATCCACGGGCTGCACAAGGTCCTCAGCTGCAAGAGCATCCGGACTAAAGTTTATGTGCCTTTGAATCATGTCTAACATCAGTTCCGGTGTGAAACCAGGGTCCTTTCCACAAGCCGCTGCGACCGCAGCTGCAAGTGAAAAAGCCTCGCGGTCCAGCTGGATACAGTCTAGGGCGTCCCGTACCTCTGATCGGTTAGCCAAGGCTAGGCATTTGTTTACCGCTAAGTCTACATCATGTAGGCGATAACCTAGTTCATCATCTTCAATCACTGGGAAAAACCGAAATGCCGTGTCCCTAACCCACTCCAATTTGACACTTTCGCCGCTCTTCGTGACTGTAGCACGGTAAAAACTCGGCTGAGCTATGTGTGTATCAACCGCGTAGCCATTATCCGCAAGCACTTTGCGATCACTCTCATAGGCTGTCACTACAGCCTGATCGGCATCGTGAAAGATGTCGATATCAGCCGAATAGCGCTGCGAGTCCGGACTCCGTTGAATAGCCGCACCGCCAGCTACGTAACTTTCCGGGTTACGATTACTACGCAGTAAACTCATGACTTTACGTTGAAACTTAGTCAGCGGCATCACTAAACTCCCAGATTTTACGCAGATCAAGCTCTGCAGCTAAACGCGCTCCTTCGAGACCGCCGTATTTACGTAGTCCGTGCTGAATCATCGGCATAGTCGCCAAGGTAATTTCGAGATCACGACGCAAATGCCAAAAGCATCGTGCATAGTGGCTGAAAAATATCTGCTGGGCACGACCGAGAATACGTTGCTCACGCAGCAAAACTTGCTGCTGAAAGTTTTTCAGGACAGAGCTAATTCTTGCTTGATAGCCAACGTCACCCGCGTGCGCTTTGTACCAATCAAGTAAGTCCGTCTCTAGCCGGATTGAGATTAAGGTCTTTGCCACTCACCACCTCGTATATACATATTGTATATACATATCGGCAAGTCGCAAAGACACCTTTATGATCAAAATTCATCAGTGACATCAGTGCCTTAGAAAACCATCAACAACCAGGACTGCTTACCGCCGCAGGAAAACCGTGATCGGCAGCGGCGTCCCGAATTGCACATCGGTTCTTTCCTTGGTTGAGGGTCTTATCTGCGTTGATGAGCTCTTGGTAAACATCATCCAGATTGGTTTGACGATCGAGATACTTCAAACTGGTCATCACCAACTTCACGACGGTAGAGGTTCCGATTTCTGATCTTTGACTTAGGTCCCACAGCATCCCCGAGAGCGCTTGGCCACGTCGATGCGGACCATCCGGCTTGTTCTTATCGTAGACGTAGCCGATATCTGCGGCTCTGAGGCAGCGGTTCGCCACACTGCACATCTCAGGAGCCGATGCTTTGCAGACGCTCTCCGCCAGACACGCGTCTCCCGTTTTAGCGAATACAAAAAAGTCTGCCAGTCCCTCATGCACCATGAGCTGATCGAGATCTTTCGCAGACCCTACCGGCAGAAATCTGGTCACAATGTGATGTCCTAGCTCGTGGGCGACAACATCAAAGTCTGTCCTGAGATTGTCCAAAACCACATCGCCCTTGGTATTGATCATATGATCAGAGATTAAAATAACTGGGCCACCCAAATTCGACCCCTTAGCTACAATCTGGGGATTTTCGTAACGAGGACCACGACGCCGAACTTCGGTATCAGTGGTGAGTCTTAACTCAACCTGAGTCTTAGACCAATGGGCGGCCTTATCAAAGCTGAGAAACCACTTCATCATTTCGTTCGCATGGGCGAATATTGTGGACTCAAGAAACTTTGAGTCAGAGGTTTCGTAACGGAAAACCCCTTGTGTACTTTGAGCCTCTTGAACCCCCTCAACATCGGCAATGAAATAATCGTTACACAAAAAGCCATTGGGCTGCATGCCCTCAACAATAAATTCTTCAATCGGGGAGTCAGCATTCTGACGATAGGTATATATCGAAGCGGTAGCATGTAAGCTTAGCGAGTAGGATTCGATCACCTTGTCACCAACAATCAGTCCGTGGTAGTGCGAATTCTTCATCGCAAAATCAACTTCGAGCGATGGCTTCAAACGATTGCCTTCCGCATACCAGCATTGTTGTGAGGCCCCTAGTTCTAAATCTTGACCGTCATTGAGGACCGCAGCATCCGCTCCCTGCTTGAGAATCATCTTGGTCTTCTCTGAATCAAATGCCGGCATAGGCCCCGTACTAATCAGGGACGTGACATCGCTCGGAAGTTTGCCCTTGATTCGAGTTGCGCCTGTATCAATGTGTGCCTTCGCATAATACTGTGAAGGACATAGGGGATAGTTTCCCCACATGAACTCTATTGGTAGATGCAAACTTTGGTCTGCAGAGTTTGAACCTGACCTATCAGAACCAACGGAAGCTGCCAATCTAGCGGTGATGCCAGTGGGTAGTCGACTTGCAAGCTCATCTTGAATTCCTTGTGGCAGCGCTGATGCCAATCCTTCACCATCGTCCGTCAACGATAAAAACGGCGTCGGTGTATAGGCATGCACCTGACAGACCGTCTTGCCGTTGAGACCAAGCACACCATTATGCTTAGGACTTTCGACGGTGGTCTTTTTCAGATTGCCGCACGATACAACTGTCACAGTGGTAATCAAAAGCGGCATGAACTTTAAGGTGCCTTGACGCGCAGTAAGTAGAAGTTTCACCGGCCAGTCTACGGCTCTAAACAAAATATGTATGCACTCTAGATACATCTAGACACCACCTCGGTCGATTCAGCTTTATCGGCTTTTTTACCGGAAAACTTTAGGAAAAATGAGAAAACTTAAACTTTTTAGTAGCGGTTGGTAAAAAGAGGCAGCAAATACCATTTAGATTATTAGTTTCATGGCCCACCGGTCGGACACTCGCACACGATCAACACTCACCAAGGACGTCCGGGGAGCCGAAAAAATGCTTATGATGTCTGACCCTTAACGTACCAATCAAACGCCAATTGACACGCCACACCCAATGATTATAAGTACCTGCAATCACTGGATAATGACCACGCCACTGGTAAACAACAGGATCCCCTCATCAATTTCGATTTACCACCACTGAATCTTTCACCCGCACGATGCCAGGCGTGCCGCCTGTTAAAGCAGCATTGCCTGTGTGCAGACGCTCCGAGGCTGAAGCTAGATACTCGTGTCGAAGTGATTATGCACTCCGGGGAATGGCCGCGCAGTAGCAATACCGGCAGACTCGCAACGTTGACGCTGCAAAATGCCGGTATTAGATTCCAGGGCAGTCGCGACTATCCGCTTAAGACTGATGATTTACTTGAACGCCCCGGATCATTACTCACTCTATTTCCAGGCTGCGGGGCCAAGCCACTCACACCAGAGTTTATTGCAACTCTACCCCGCCCCTTCACGCTCATCGTGCCTGATGGCAACTGGGGTCAGACCAAAAGCATGATGCGACGATTGCCCATGATGCGACAGACCACCCCTGTTGAATTACCGGGGCCTCGACTTAGTCTGGACCGGCCTCGGCGCAATATATTTGCTGATCGCATGAGTACCTTCGAGGCTATCGCACAGGCAATTGGATGCCTCGAGGATCCAGCTGCCGAAGACCAGCTTTTAGATTTTTTCACTGTGTTTGTGCAAAGATTCCTTTTGATGCGCGGAAGAGGAAGCTAACGACAATCCACCCCGATTAGTTCGTGAGCTTGCGAACAATCCACCCAGATTTCTTGGTAGCGTTGCCATTCATGTCAACCGGGCGTAGAAATCTGTATCCAGACCCTTTCAATGCGCCATCGATAGCGACAAAACGCAGCTCCAGGCCCTTGTCGCCGACGAAGAGCGAGCTACTTGCCACATGATCAATATCGTCCTCGCCAATGACTGGATAATCAATCATTAGTTCGTCATTCTTGCGAGGTTTGATCTCACTGACTTTTGCCGAGGCTCCTGATTCATTAGCCGGATCAAACTCGGTAAAACTGAATTTATACGAACCATCTGCCTCTTCCCATACAGTGATCCTAACCGGAAAATTTTTCACCCAACCCCACCCGCTACCGCGGAAGGGACTGACAGTTTCAGCGGTAAGAGGCATTTCTAGGCAAGCTTCGCTACCAACGTTACAGATATTGAGCCGGTAAGCTTCAGCCGCAGAGGCGCCTTTGGCAGATAACCATTTGGGTTGCGGCAGGAGATAGCGTACTTTGTCAGCGACAAACGGTGCTCTCTCACTCAAAACGGCGATATCCATGCCATCAACTTGTACGATTACGTGGCTAGTCACCTCAGCAATAACACCATTATCGGTAATATTAGTGCAGTTACCCCTGCGTTTGCTGAATGGGTCTTCACACAATTCATCTTCGTCTCCAACCACGACAGGTGGTTCATGGTCTGCCTTCGAGGCTGCAACCCCAACACCCACAACCTCTGCCCAACCTCTGGCAACAAAGTTATCCACTTTATCGTACTGGTACCACCCCCGCTTATTACTGGGGTCAAAAATTGAGAGACCACCTGCTAGGGGGATTGTACCGTCGTTCCGAGAAAATTTGATCGCACGCGCCAAGCTTTGATTTAACAGCGCAGCCTTGGCATTGAGGTCCGGCTCCTTCGATAGGTCCCACTTGCGAATCAAGTCTTTTAGATCCATGGATTGATATTTGCTGCCAGCACTACGATTCTCAGCAGTTTGACCAAATTTTTGGGTAATATTGCCGGCTGCAAGTAGGCTTTGAAATTTGGATTCGTTCTTGCCTACGGCGGAGAAAAGTTCGATAGCTGCGTCGGCAACATTTTGAATCTGACTTAAATCGATCAAAGAAATAGTTTTGCGACTATGATTCTTGTGACTCTCTCCATCGAGGCGACTGAAGTCATCCAATGCATACATGACTGATTTTCCATTAAGAAAACCATCAGCCAGTGCGGCTGCGATCTCCGTAATGTCTTTTTCACCACGCTCAGCAAAGGCGCGGACGTTGCTTGAATAATCAGCACCGATTCCCGGGACCAGTTCCTCAGATGCCAGCAAATATTTGGCACTATCACGCAAAGCGAATGCAACTTCAACAGAGGCCATTAGACAAGCATCAAACGTAATTAGATCTACCTTGAGGTTAATGTCGCGAAATGATTTCTCCAAATCTTTGAGGGCAAGCATGCGTCCGTCGGTATTTGGTCCAAACGCCTGACCGTATCCCGAATAACCACCACCATGGTTCCAAAAGTTCACGATAGTTTTACCGTAACCATTAGACTTATCCCGCACGGTTTTTACAAACTTTGCTAGGGTCGGCTGCGAAGACATTGATACACTCGCGTCCGCTTCACTTGCACAGCTGTCGTTACCAAAAATGCCGTCTTGGGAGTCTTGAATGAGACAAGCGCCGTCAAGATACTTAACACCGTTCCAACTCTTCTTTGCGGCTCCGCCCATTGCAACGAGCACTCCAATACGAGCGCGCTTAGCAGGGCTTAGTTGGGCCAAACCAGCTGCAAGCTCAGTCAAATCAGCAGTACCCTGGCCAGCATTTTCTGGATATTTAATTTTTTTACCGTCTTCAAGATCACTTCCGACCATGTACACTGCGTAAAAGACATCACCGTTAGGAGCAGCTAGGCTTTTTGCTGCAGCTGGTGCGCTTTCATTTTTCTTGCGACCGAAATTTTCGCATGCCGTGGATATCATGATTAGGCTTGAAAAAACTGCAATTTTGCCCAATCCATTGATGTGATATTTATTAGAAAGCAATCTGGCATCATTTTGTTTTGCCATAGTTAGAGTCCCTCCAGAAGTGCGTCATCCGATGGCTGCCCCAGGTTCAGTAGGCGCCAATCAAAACACCTCAATGGTGGCAAAAACCATACCTATATTGTTATGCCACTCATAGGCATCCATAGTACCGAGGTACAGGGTAACAGCACCTTCTGGAACAATTATTGTTTGTTTAGAACCCTCAGCGGTTTTCCCGTCACCGACGAAAAATATCTGTCCAGCCTTAGGTTGGAGGCTCACATAGTTGCGGGATTCTGAAGTAGTGAAGTCCAATGCCTCGGGGATTGCTGCGCTAGACAAGTCGCCAGCCCCAAGAAATACTGCTAATAGAGAATTCATAGGTGCATGTATTTGCGCCTTGCCATAAATGCCGCCGAGCAGATGTTCGGCGATATTTGCTGCATCACCGTCAGCAGTTTGGAGCTTATTTTTTACGCCCTCGGATACAGTCGTATTTGCGACCGAAAATTGAAGCTTGGCTCCTGAGTAAAGGCAGGAAGTCGGAAACGATGCCGATGCCGGCTTGGCGGTCTCAACCGCGTCGGGGTATACATCTCCACTTGGGAACTCATATTTGATAACTGTACCAGCAGGCATCCCTGCAAGGTATAGATTGCCAGTTGCGCTAATGCGTACTTCTGTCTTGCATTTGGGAGCTGCAGATTTGGGCGACGGAGTCGATTCTACCTTTGGGACCTCAGCCTGAAACTCAGTCCCGCTTGTCTGCTCCTTCGTAGCCTTTGGCGGCATCTTTCCAGTGATTACCGCACCGTGACGACGGTCCTCGTGAACTTCCCCCACACATGCGGTAAAAAGTAGCGAAATGATAGCCAGTCTGATGGCCTGTTCTCTAGGCGCCATAAGTTTCTCCCTGCCGAAATTCAGAGGCCCCCTTATCGGCAGGATCACAGGAAAACTTGAGATCTTTTTATTAATCAACCAATATAAGTGACTTTATTCGCGACAATGAGGCGAAAGATCGCTGAGATCTATGGTCCACGCATCAACACCACTGACTGCGACGGACGCAGTAAAAGCTCCCTGAAATCGACCTTCGGCTTCCAGCTAGAGCCAGTACCCAGCACTTGCCCATTGTTATCGATCCAGTAATAGTTACTTCCACTTTCAACTTTCAACACATGACCGCTTTGACGATCAACCACGTCCACCAAGCCTAAAGTTGTATTGGAGCGACGTCGATTAATTTCATCTAAACTAGCACTCCGAGCTTCATATCCATTTTTGATGATTTCGCTCATTTGTTGTTCGGTGGGACCGACCCCGTCAGATGGTGATTTAGCAATTCTTCCCTGCATGGCTACCCAGTTAGGGTTCATCGCAAATGTTTGAATTGCATGTGATAGCACGGATTGCGCTTTTGCCTGTTCTTGCGGAATTGCAGTATAAATAAAAAGATTGTCGACTACCCAATTTGCAACCGGCCCCGTATTTATCAGCTTAGTGCCCAGCAATATATATCCTGCCATTGATTTACTGTTTGACTCACAGTCAAAAGACCCCTCTGCCTCACTAAACTCGGTTTCAAAAGATACTTGGTTGCGAGAATAAAGTTGGTTGACTGCGTCTTCAATATCCCTACGTACTCGGACATTTTTTAACCGAGGATTTGAGCACAAACTAAAAGACTCTAATAAATAGTCTTTGATATAATCCTGTGCGCTTCGATAGCTATTAGTTTGCGATATTCGTGAGGGATCGCCAGCTAAGGGCAGCCTAGGGTATTGCGATCCCTCTAGATAATTACTGTCAAATCTCGAAATCGGCGGCATATAAGCCGGAATGCGAGCATCTCCACCCTGAACCTGAATATCTGAATTTGGCGATGTCGTGATCCAATTCTTTCTGAGATCGAGGGGCGCTGCACGGAATAGTCCACCAATAGTCGTCCAGCCCATTGGCACTTCAAGGCCGAATGCATTTTCGGCTGGATCCCGCCATTCCATATATCTAATTTGATCACTGTTACTGGCGAACTCCGAAGGTTGTCCGGAAATAGCTACCGATCGCAAAATATCCGCAATTTTAGGCGCCAACACAGTCAACTGTTGACTATCACGAGCTTGTGCCACAAAACTCAGCAAACTTGTAAAATTCGATCCAGTTTTCCATATAAGTCCGTATTGTGCAGACTTTTGCCCGCAACTTCCAGGCATCAAAAAGCCTTGAGTATTCGTCGCGGTATTTATCTGCCAATTGCCATTGGGACAAAGCTTTGCGGCCACCGCTGCGGCAATTGCATCAATATCGCTAAGCTCTGCCGCCTGAGAAAGGTACATGGGCCATACAATGAGACTTTCATTTGCAGTCCCCGTGAGCTGATAAGCACCAGCAACACTTGCTTCCTGCACTTTCCAGTCATAGGGATGCCCAAGGCTGAATCCACTAGGTGCACTGTATCGTACCCACCCCGCGGGTAAGACAAAGTCACTACCGTTACCGTCACCAC
Organism: bacterium; assembly: GCA_900299215.1. GTDB lineage: Bacteria > Bdellovibrionota_B > Oligoflexia > Oligoflexales > CAIYRB01 > CAIYRB01. The sequence continues at coordinate 12,424 of OMIY01000098.1, forward strand.
CAGGTAAGGCCGACTGCGGACTGCATCCGGGAAAAGCCATGAAGCAAAACGCGGCAACAAAAAGCAAAATCTGCAATTCCATTCTCCAACGGATAGAGCTTGGGCTTATTAACTATTAGCCTATCAACAACCTCGCCAGTTTCACGCGTTTATTGTAAGGGGGATACTTCAACGGCAGATCCACCATAAATGGTGTCCTGACGATTGATTTTTGGTGAGAGAACGTCAGAAAACTGTAGTGTCCATGGTAGTTACCAATACCACTTGGACCTTTCCCTCCGAACGGCAAATGAGCAGAACCGACGTGGACTAAAGTGTCATTGATACACCCTCCACCAAAACTCAGCTCGTTCACGACGCGATCCTGTACGCTTTTTCGACTTGAAAATACGTAGCAAGCAAGGGGATTTGGTCTTTGATTAACAATCGCAAAAGCCTCATCTAAAGTTTCGTATTCCAAAATAGGCAGAAGTGGTCCAAAAATTTCGTCATCCATCAGCTTGTCGCTTAACTTGACGTCATCGACGATTGTCGGAGCGATGTAAAGCTGATCACGATTGTGATCGCCTCCGACGACTACTTTTCCACTGATCATTGAAGCAAGTCGATCAAAGTGACGTTGATTTATAATTCGTCCATAGTCCGGGGATGACTGAGGATTGTCTCCGTAAAACTTATGCAGCGCTGCTTTCAATGCAGTAATTAATTCTTGCTTAATCGACTTCGGCACAAGCAAGTAATCAGGTGCAACACAAGTCTGACCACAATTGAAGAATTTACCCCAGGCAATACGTCTAGCGGTGACCTTGATATCAGTCTCCGAATCCACGATACATGGACTCTTGCCACCTAGTTCCAATGTAACCGGCGTCAAATGCTCTGCGGCTGCACGCATGACTACTTTACCTACAGGTATGCTTCCGGTGAAAAAAATATGATCAAAGCGTTCACGCAGCAGTGCGGAGGTCTCTTCGACACCGCCATTGACCACTGCACAGTATTCAGGTGCAAATGTTTGCTCGATAATCTTTGTAATGATCTTTGCACTCTCTGAAGCAAGTTCAGATGGTTTCAGGACGCAGCAATTTCCTGCGGCGATAGCACCAACAAGCGGCGCCAGCAGCAATTGAAACGGGTAATTCCATGGCGCAATGATTAGAACTACCCCATGTGGCTGCGGGTAAATCGTACTGGATGAAGGCTGGTAGGCAAGCGGAGTCGGTACGCTCTGTGGCTGCATCCAGTTTGCTAAATTAGAGCTTATCAAGTCGAGTTCTTCGTAAATAATACCGATTTCACTGCCATAAGCCTCGAACTCGGACCTACCAAGATCCTTTTTGAGAGCCGTTACAATCTCGCCATCAAAGGCTTTGATTGTGGAATGGAGTTTCTTTAATTGCTCCAGCCTGAACTCTAGGCTCCGCGTCTTGCCCGTCGCAAAATAACTGCGTTGCTTGGACATCAGCGACTGAAGATCTAGCTGGGTCATGAGGCTCATCCTTCTTCGTGCGGAATTACATTTTTCATTAATTTAACACTGAAGGGCCGGGCTACATTTGTCAACTATCCGAATTCATTAGATTTTATTTACTTGTTTATAAAATTATTGACATTTTTATAATATTTCATTAAAACAATTAATGATGGCTTTAAGGTCATCTTATTGTTTCCCCACTCGATATGCCAGCCCCCGCTCCCAAATCGCCCCTCTGACACGGAACTGCACTTATGTCTGTAGCCTCGTTCAAGCCCTGGCTTCTACTCTCAACCATCATCACCAGCTGCTCCTCAGCGAAATTCGCTGGGACCACCCCAGAGCGCGCCGCCGAGACTCCTAAACTTCAGATTGAGACAACTGCGGTCACTCCGACGGCATCGCTACCGGTAATCGGTGCGAACAACGAACCGAGCTGTGCCGATGGCCTTAAGCTAATAGGCGTTCAACTAGCTTTCATCGTCGATAACTCTGGTTCTAACACTAATACCGACTGTCCTGCTCGCAGTATGCAGGGCATTTTCGGAGGCGCTGATGTGTTCGCCGCTTGCGGTGGACCCACCGCTCGCGAGACTGCCATCCTTGACACTTACGACATGCTCGCCAAGGTCGGTGGTCAGGGCCCTAAGGATCCACTAGCACAATCGCAAATCGCTATAGCCTCATTTCCTACTCGGACTGATGAACGTGCTGGCTGGCAATCACACGTCAACTGGCAACCGCTGTCGGCGGCCAATCGTCCAGGGATAACAAATACGATTAGATTTACCAGATCTCCCGTTGGTTACACCCCATATGCTGCCGCCCTAACCGCAGCAAATACCGTCTTCGCAGGTGCAGCCAAGGACAATCGGGAAAAAGTCGCCGTCTTAATTTCCGATGGTCAGGCAACTGACAGTAACCCCAGCCTTGTTGAATCCCAGGCTGAGGCTTTGAAAGCATCGGGAGTTAAAGTGTATGTAGTCATCTACGGTGGATCTCTCGCCGAAATGGCAGATAGCCATGTCAAACAGATGACGCGCCTGCAAGATCAAGCCAAAGCGAGCAACACAAATTGGTACGCAGCCAATTATGCTAATTTCGATGATTATTTAAAATCACTGGTTGGAAATAAAGGCGAGGGTGGACTTGCCGCAAAAGTAGCCGGCACGGGGAATCTCATTGAACTGAAGAGTGCCAACAGCCTCTCGACCACCATCCGCAACCTAATTGCAACCCAAGCTATTAAGTGTTCCGCAAGGTAAGTCCCAACCTTGCTAGTGTCGTCCCTTCGTCCCTGGGAGGGGTGGGCAGCTGCCCACCCCTCCGCTTTTTTTCTTAGCCGCAAGACAATCTCATATCGAACGTAACCAACTGATAGTTCGAATAAATTTATTTACCCTTCAATGACACTTAAGTTCGTCTGATCCATTACCGATAGAGAAAAAGCTCTTTAACTCGGTCAGGAGTCGGCGTCTTGGCATTACGCACGGGAAATATCTGGCTTCTGATCCGCTCCATGGTGGCACTGCCAACCTTTGTAATCATCGGTATGAACGCACCGGACCTGGAACAGAAGGACCGAAAGCTTTATCAAATTGAGCAGTTTAGATCACCCAAATCTGCCTTGACGTTTCCAGAAGTCATCGCGGCAGGCGAACAAAACTGGCAGCCAGAGACACAACCAACCATCTTTGATCTGAAGGCAGGCGAGCAAGAGATTTGGCATAGAATACGCTTACCGATGAGTGCGGAACCTGTTGATTTGATCGCCGATGCTGGTACGTTATTTTTCCGGCAAGTTGACTTTTATCTAGTCGAAAATGATAAGTTGATCGCGTCTTCCTTTTCCGGAATGGATCGCCCCCACCCTGCTGAGGTGCCCGACGGGTCCAGGTACTTATTTAGATTGAAACTTGAGCCCAGAACTAATCGAACCCTTTATGTGCGCCAGGCTGCAGATTTTATCTTTATTAGACAGCTTTCCCTCAGAACCCCTGACAGAGACAGCGACTTAATGTGGCTACATGATTTGAACGTCGGGGTCGTATTTGGCTTCTTATGCGGACTCATTCTTTATAATTTTGCAATCGCCTTTCGCGCTCGCCATCGGCTTTACACTGACTACGGACTTTATTTATCCGCTACTCTTTTTATGGCCATGTGGTTCAATGGCAAAATTATTGACCTTCTAAACTTATCACTAATTGGTTTTACAATTTGGATTAAGATCTTACTTCTTGCTTGCTTTGCAATCATTCTGAGCTACCTTAATGTAGTCACCTCGTTTCTAAATACCGCAATTAATTTTCCACGATTACATCGTTATCTGCGCCTTTCCCAAATAGCTTCACTTTCATTATCGCCGATATCGTTGTTCATCTCCCCTACGATATCGTTCTTATTGATGGCGACCGTAGTTGTTTTGATTGCCGGCCTTACGATTGCAGTATGCCTTCCAAGAATTCATATCCCTGAAATAAACACTTTTTTTATCGCAGTCTCGGGCATACTTTTTGGAGCGATCGTTCAACTGATTTTAGCGCCAGCCACAAAGAGCACATTGCTTGGCATAGATGGCTTATTTTTACTCGGCTCAGCCTGGGGAGGTTTTTTTCTTTCGACAGCAATGGCACGCCAACTGGATCAGATGACGCGCAAAAGTTCGATTTTGCGCGAAGCCGCGGCCAAAAAGCTACCTTTAACAGACGTTAATGCTTACCTGAACGACACATTCTCAGGACAATTCACGCCCTCTAAACTAGAGGTCACCATTATGTTTGTTGACACTGCATCTTTTTCCAGGATTGCAGAACGCACAAATGCGCGCACTCTATTCTCTGAACTCTCAAACAGACTAGAAGAAATAACAAAAATTGTCTTGCAACACGGTGGAACGATCGACCGATCTCTGGGTGATGGTGTCCTTTGCTTTTTCGGTCACCATTCCGGTCTAATCAATAGTCATAGTCATGTTGTTCAAGCCTTCGAGGCTGCACTTGAAATACAACGCCACTATATTGACGACATGTATAAATCGTACGAGGCAAACCAAAGTCGTTTTCCTATTCCAATCCGAATAGGCATCCACACTGATCAAGTCACAATCGGCAACATGGGCACTTCCTTCCACATGGACTTCACTATGGTTGGTAACGGCGTCAATTTTGCCAACCGCCTTGAGACAGCTTGCGCACCGATGCGGATCATGGTCAGCGAAGCGACACGAGCGGCATTAGTTGCTCAAAAATACCAAGATCAAATCTTTGATCACGTGATGATTGCAATCAAACATCATACTGATCTTGTGCCAGCATACGAGGTCAATCCGCACAAAAACACCCCTGAAAAGGTTGCCATAGTTCAACGACATTTCATGGAACACTTAGGTGACAACATTCGCGATCCTCGACATTCTGTAACGACGACGAAACTCATCAATGCCTCTTCTATTTACGGTAATCTCACTGTCCGCGACTTCTCCCGACGCGGCTTTCTTTTGAGCGGTACACAGTTTTTAGCGCAGAAATCATTAATCACGATAACTCTAGATACAGGCAGCCACACCATCAATCAAATACTCGCGGATCGTTTTTTAACAAGTTTTGAAATTGAAGTTCGATGGAGTCGGCGTAACGGAGATCGTTTTGATCACGGCGTGCAGGTCGTTGGCGGCCATCCCGAGCAATGGGACTTTCTATATGACCTCCTGCGAACGATAAGTTACGCAGAAATGAATGCGGCTTCCTAAATGAAACATCGATTTAAAAAAAGCATCACACAAGCGTTGAAATACAATAGTATCGGCATCGCAATTGTCATCTTCGCGTTGTTTTTACCTTCATTAGAGAGCCCAGAACTTAAAAACCATCCGGCCATGTTTTACTTCGAACATGATGGCCCCTTAAATATTCATGACGTCGTCAAATTGCCCCCTGACCGTTGGAATACTGCTCACAATAAACCCTGGTTTCAAAGCATTGCGTCTACGAAATCCAGCTGGACGAAGGTTCACATTGGATCATCAAAAAACGAAGGCTCCATCGATCTTGTCGCCGTGAATATCAACCCAGCTCATCGCAACCTACAATTTTACCATATTCAGGATGGCCTGGTACTAAAAAGCCAGAATACTATTAGTGCGGGCGAACTATCAGTTTCCAAGAGGCAAAGCGTTTTCAGATTTAAAGCCCCTGCAGAAAATGATTCTGATGTATATATACGCAGCGATAACATCACCAATCACGCCCCCAAGCCTCGCATTTTAAGCTACCAAGAGTACAGGATTGAGAAGAAACGCGTAGACTTATTCATGGGATGGTTAATTGGCGCTTCTGTTGCAATTTTATTTACCAATCTAATCACTATATTTCTACTAAAACAGTATTTACAGTCAGTAGTCGCGATTTTCTTCTTTTCCATCCTAATCATTTCATTTTTAATTTCAGGAACAGCTGAAAATATCTTCCCTGAGCTATACGGCGACATCAATTTATTTACTTTGATAGCCACCTGGGCAGCATCAGTCGCCCTCACAAGCGCTTTGGCTATTTTAGAACTTGACGAAGACTTCTCAATTTCAAAAAACCGGCATTTATTTAGACCGATAAAACAATATGCATTTTTTGCGATCACCATGATGGTGACCGTGACGCCACTCGAACCATCAACGAGGGTGATTTTCCTTATTGCTACAATAATTATTTTATTAGGACATCATGAGTTAGTACGCGCAAATAGGCAGAAAGCAGATACTCATTCCGTCATTAATTTCGGGTACAGAGCAGGCTTTATTCCGTTAATATTTTCATTTTTAAATTGGTACGGAATCATTCCAGCCACTACAGTTGGAATTATGTACTTTCATATTGGTTTTTTGGCAGGAACATTCTTCTTCACTTCTTTAGTGGCCATAAAAGGCAATCAATTATCTCCATCTGATTCAAAAATAATTGAAAATCTTGTCGCACAAAAACCTAGCGACAATACCTCGCTGTCGGCAAGTGTCGATATTCCATTATTTCTCCCCGAGGAACATCAAATCGTCACAATGTTTGTAGATATCGCCGCATTTTCACAAATTTCTGCACCGTTACCATCTGATAAGGTTTTTGAACAACTTTCAGACCGACTCAACACCATTGGGGAAATTATTCGGGAATTTGGAGGAAGTATTGATCGATCCCTAGGTGATGGGCTTTTATGTTTTTTTGGATACCGTTCGGAATATAGCCCGGCTTTCAATACGCAACGCGCTTTCCTTGCAGCACGTAAGATTCAGGAGTCCACGATTGGCAGGGTCTTAGCCAACGATACCAACGGTTCTACCAATTTGATAATGCCAGTGAGAATTGGCATTCATTCTTCTAAAATGATCATAGGCAATCTTGGGGGATCGACACGCATTGATTTTACGATGATTGGTGAAGGTGTAAATTTTGCAAGCCGACTCGAAACCGCTTGTACTCCGTTCAAAGTAATGTTTAGCGAAGTATGCTACCGACATTTACAGGAATTGGGTTATCAGGATGGTGACTTTTCTCAGGTGTCAATTCACATCAAACACAAAGCAAACCTAATAAATGCGTATGAATTCGATCCGTTTAGACAACGGCGTCAAGAGCTAGTGCTCGCAGAGAAAAGTTATCTTAAACAACTCGGGATTAGAATGGCTGATCAGCGCCTATCCGTGCAGAATTACGGCAGTTTAGTTTTAAGAAGTGGTGGGGAAGAGTTCATCGTGCGTGATTTCTCTAGCTTTGGGTTCCGTGGCGTTGCGAGCAAACAATTTGGGCGTCAGTCCAGGTTAATAGTCGAACTTCAGATCGAAAACCAATTTTTGAAAGATCAGTTTGCTCACAGGTTTGTCGATAAATTAACTGTGGAAGTCCGGTGGAGCCAAAGAAGTCTTTCTGATCCAACGAAGTATGAGCATGGTTTTAAAATTATTGGCAGTAGCGCCGAACAGCGCCAATTTCTGTTCCAGATTTTATCGCAGCATTATGCGGTTCTAAAGTCCACAGATCCAGACACAAATTCGCACGAAGCTGCCTGATTACGCTACCTTCAGTTTAATCTAACTGGGTAATCAGCGTGTAACCCTCACCCGACTGTGGCATCACTTCAATAGACACTACGGAATTCCTCATACAAGGGACAATGGACGATCCGCTAAAGTCGATTTCGAAACTGCTCGGAGTACCAACAACCCGTCTTTCGTTTTCAAGGGGCTGACACTCTGGAGCCGCCCGAACTGCCCATTCCCACGAACTAGCAGCGCGGTTAAGGTCCACAACCTCACCGGAAACGTCTACAACTAAACATAAACTTCCAATAACCCCCTCAGCCATCGGGGCAAGCCGGCTACACTCAAGCATTGCTTGTGACCTTCCAGGACTGAAAGCTGATCCGGTGATCGGCAACTGCGGCTCGTGGTCGACTTCGGCAAAGCTAAAGTTTCCAGACTCGTCGGCACCGGATACGCCGATTGCACAGGCTGGTAAAAGCATTATCAGTCCTAGCGTGGAGACTCCTGATCCCATGGTGCCCCCTCCCCTTCATTTTGTTAAGCATAAGCTCGTCACTTCCTGTGCAAAACTTTAATTATATTTTCTTTTCCAATCATTTCCTGTAGGTACGCTGGAATAATCAGAGCTTCGTTTCAGACCGTCGTTTTGATTTTTCTGAGGTAAAGACGGTGAGTTCATCCGGCATGCCATCACAAAATATCTGGACCAGCAATTTTGCCAGTTTGCACGTCGGCTTTGCTCCAATTATTCCTGCGTTTAGAGAACTTCCAGCACTTGAGGACTTTCCGGACCAAAGCGCCCTCAGCGCTTGTGCCTTGGCTCGCGGTATCACCACGGCATCAGGAATACCGGTAAAATTTATCCCGGCAAAACCAAAGCCTCGAGGAGCCGCAAGAAGGCGACGCAAGGATGAGCACGACTATGAGTTGCGTATTTTCGAACGAGGTGAAGTTTCTACTCGAAGCCACAGTTGGCATGATTTTTTTAATGCTCTGATTTGGATGACCTACCCTGCCACCAAGGCAGCTCTCAATGCACGGCAAATAGCGGCAAGGATTCCGGGAATAGTCCGCACGAGAGAACAGGATCGTTTGACTATGTTTGACGAAGGCGGAGTGATCTCGTTGATTGAGCCAACAAATAAGCTCGTCAAACATTACATTTTTGGTCATGCTATTTTTGAGCTTATCTGCACTAACCAACTTCCAGTTCGTGGACTGCAACTAAGCGTACCTTGGTGTGACCTTGAGCTTGGTGCTGACAACCATTCTGAGATTGCAAACTTAGATCGCGCAGTTGCCAAAAAAATTCAAAATCAGGTATTTCAAACAGCTCATCCTAGCGTCGAAATCCCGGCAGGATCTGCTTACCAAGCAATAACCACCCTGCCGCTAGACCCTTGAGCAGCTCCACCGCCCCCGTTACCAGCACTATTGCGGTCACTGTCACCTGCATTTCCTGCATTTGTGCCAGATCCGTTAGCCACTGTTGCCGCTAAACTCACCCCACCACCACCGCCACCACCACCGTGA
>OMIY01000099.1 GCA_900299215.1 bacterium
ACCTCTCTGGAATCCCAAATCATTTATCGGCCCTGCGCCACGTAGTTTTAGGCTTCCCTATTCCAGACAAGTGCCAGTACCGTTTGAATCCCAGGCCTATTGTGAGTAATCTTGTATTTTGTGTCCTCCAGCGTTATATTTATCCTGATAAAAGTGTTGATAATATACACTTTAAGGCGGTAAAAATTGCGGCGTTTGCTTATAAGTCGCTTAAATGACTGGAAAAATAAATCCGAGCGCAAACCATTGCTCATCGACGGCGCCCGGCAGACCGGAAAGACCCACCTCGCGGAAAAAATTTTTGGCGCTGAGGCTTTTGCCCGAGTCCATAAGTTCGACTTTCGCGAAGAACGCGCCCTACACAGGTACTTCGAGGCCGGCCTCGCTCCAGAGCAGCTCATCAAAAATTTAGAGCTGCATCGCGGGCGTGATATGTCACTGGCTTCCGACCTGATTTTTTTTGATGAAGTCGGCGAATGTCAAGGAGCCGTTGATTCCCTCAAGTACTTTAGCGAGAAGATGCCGCACATTTTCTTGATTGCTAGCGGCTCAAATATCGGACTTTTAGATTCGTTCCCTGTCGGCAAGGTACAGGTCGAAAACTTGTTTCCGCTGACATTCGAGGAGTTTTTAATCGCGTCAGAGGAAGACGACTTAGCTAATGCCTTCGCGCAACGCTCGCGCCTTCTGCCCGTGCACGATCGGCTTTGGGCTCATTTGTTAGATTATTATTTTGTCGGCGGCATGCCGGAAGCAGTAGACCTTTGGTTTAGTTCTGCAAAAAAAGGCACTGGCATCAACGAGCGTATACGCAGTGTCAGCGGCGTGCACAAAAATCTGATCGAAGGATACTACCGTGACTTCGGTAAGTATTCAGGTAAGATCAACGCACTTCATATTGAGGCAGTATTTAATAATATCCCGATGCAGTTAGCACGAACCTTGGATGACTCGGTCAGGCGGTATGCCTTTAAGGATGTGATTGCGAAAAAAATCGCTATTTAGATCTCGCCACCCCGATTGACTGGCTTTGCAAAACCAAGTTAGCGACTAAAAACTACGTGATCGACTGTCAACCACGCAGTCCACTCAAATCACTGATCAAGCCAAATATCTTCAAACTGTTCTTCTTTGACGTTGGACTATTAGGCAATTTGCTCGAGATTACATACCGTGAGCAATTAGCACAGTCGATGTCCTTTAAGGGATTCATCGCCGAGAACTTCGTACAATGTGAGTGGATAGCTCAGGGTGCAGCTCAAACCTATTCCTGGAGTGAAAGAAACTCGGAAATCGAATTTATTCATAAGTCCAAGGCCGGTGAACTTATCCCTATCGAAGTCAAAAGTGGCAAACGCACTCGCGCCAAGAGCCTGGCTGTATACCGTGAAAAATACTCCCCTACGCGCACCATCAAACTAGTTGGCTCGGTTGGTGGCAGCGACGAGGATCAAACCGTTTGGCCACTTTACTTTGCTAAATTCGTCGCCGACCTATAAGATCTGGCCTGTATTCACAAACACAGTACGGCCAAAGGATTGTAATCCATGAATAAATTGATCATCTGCCTCAGTCTTATGGGCCTAAGTCTGAATGCTAGCGCAGCAACTTACGTCGCCTTGGGCGACTCCATTACGTCAGGAACCAATGCTGCTCCTGGCGTGTTTGGTAACGATTATTCGTGGGCAGTCGGTAGCAAACTCGAGAGAACTTTTGCTCGGGCACTAGGGAATAGGATCGACAAGATCCACGCTCTCGCCATCCCAGGAGCAACAGCTCCAGTGTTGCTGGCTCAGTCTCTGATTGCTGAGCAACTACACCCTAGTTTCGTCACCATTGAAATTGGTGGCAACGATTTCGCCTGGGGACTTGGACACCAAGTCGTCCCTTATGTGCGCCAAGTAGTCGAGCGCTTATCTGCAGCAGACCCTAAGCCACGCATTTTTCTCGCCACTATTCCTGATCTCGAGCAGATTTATCAACTGGGACAGGGAAAACTGCGTTGCCAGATCACCCACTGGATTGCACCACTTTTTCTTAAAGCTTCACTTGAGAAGCGACAGGCCATCTCGCAGGCCATCCGTGACGCAAATAATGAGATCATTGCCCTGGGCGAGGATTTTGCTAATGTTACGATAGTGACGGTCGTAGGCGAAGGGCAGCTGACGCCAGATGACGTTTCTGAAGTCGACTGTATTCACCCGTCAGTCAAGGGGCAACAGCGCATCGCCGATGCCTTTATCCGTGCGCTAGAGCACTAAAACTACAGTACAGGAATAGCACCATATTCGCTGCCGTTATCGTCTGATGCTTGCTTAGACGTGAGTGCGCTGGCCAAAGCTGGACGCTGGCACCCATCAACTCCGTCGTAGCAAACATAAAAGATAAAATCCTTAAGCGGATGATTGGACTCTTTCGCTAGTCTGTCAACCTGTTTGACCAAGCGAGGAAAGGAGCTAAGTAAGTTGGCATCCTTATCCATAACCTGAGTAAATTGATAGCGATGGAAATCGCGTTCTTTGGTGTCTCGTCGAAACACTTCCAGCACCTTATTTACAAAGGCATCACGCGCTGGGAACAGCTTGGTACGACGCTCCCACACTAAAAAGTCGCCTTGCTTTGGTCGCAGGTACATATCGAAATAGGCAACACTCTTTGCAATCCAAATATCACGACCGTAGGGTAATTTGACCACCGGCGTGATCGTCGCGAATTCTTTGTCATCACGCTTACAACTACCATCTTTCATGCCCCATTTAGCCTCTCGCTCGGCTTTAACGTCAGCAGGACAATCAAGAAATTTAAAGGCATAACGCACGTGAAATGTCGCAATCTTGTTGATCATCTCGTGATTCTTGACCGTATCCGTCCAAGAAAAACTAGCCGGCGAATTCACCTCGTAAAAGAAATCTGCATCATCCTGATCACCTGGCAGTACCCGTGCCAGGTTTACGGTCTGGTCACCAAGTGGATTGCCATCCATAAACCACAAGCCTTTGAGCGTCTCTGGCAACACATCAACCTTATTGCCGAGGAGTAGGTCTTTATGCTGCTTGTGATAGTTGATGAAAGAGTTATTTGGCGTGTCATCTAAGGTCAGAGTTTCGTACCAGTAGCGCACGGTCTGATCGCCGACTTTATTCGTGGCTTCCAATTTAGACGAGGTCTTTAGCGCACAACCGGAGACAAGTGCTAGCACTGCCAAAGTCCTCAAAGCATCCAGCTTATGCATGATGTCAATCCTCTATGTTAATTTTACTGGCGGCGCTCGCATGTGGCTCGTCTAACCGAGACTTTAAATCGGCAATTTGTAACGATCGTACGCTTAAGGTACCATATATGAATTAAATACCAAAAATGCAGGCTGAGAAGCCATCCGACGGCGTCAAAAACCGGGTGGATGAGTCCGCCCAAGAACTACCTGCTTCATCAACCATAAGGATGTACGAATGAAGATCAGCCGATCGCAGTGTGCGTTGATTGTTTTGACTATAGTAGCCACTGTTTTTAGCTGCAGGTCCAGCAACAACAAGGGCGCCAATGTAGCCTCGACGCCGGTGGTAACCGGGGACCTTAAATCACAGGTGGCCTCATTTGACGCAGTCCGTGCACGTGTTAACGAACTGAATCGTTCCGAATCGTCGAAAGCAAGCGACAAGATCGCAACTCTGTGGAGTCAGATAGTCGCCACTAAACAGCCTGACGATAAAATTGTCCCGGCCGGAGCAGGCGCGGCAATCTTTGTATTTGGCAATGGGTCTGCAGAGCGCTTCTGGCGGATTTTCACCGGTTGGTCGACCTTTGACGGTGGCTCAGAAGTGCGCCCCAACGAATCGGTTCCCGATATCCTGAAGAGCTATGTCCGCCTAACCCACCGCTACGGTGTATTTGCCAAGCTTAAATACGTTCCTACTGAAGCAGCGAAGAATACTTACACTGGTCAGTTTGCAGAGGGTAATGACCAGGTTTTAGGTCGGTTCTCCAGTGCCGTGCCACCAAGTGTGCAGGATCGGTTTACCCCAGCGGTTTCGGCAAAGTTTTTTCTTGATGGCCGTAACGAAAGCCAAGTGCTAATCACCCAGCACGACGTAGGTGGGCAAAGCGTTGGTAAAGATCGCATCTACAATAACTTCTTTGAAAAGCCACTGAGTAACCGCCTATCCTTTGAAAACAATGTTGAGTCTGGCGTTGGCGCATTCTCGCGCTTTCTATATACGGCATCCTATTTTTCGAAAAAGCTAAACCTACCTTATGAATTTGACCCGCGCGAATTACAGGCCGACCACTTGTCGCAATTTACGCCTGATGGTCATTCCGTTGAAAAGCCAAAAGGCCCACGTTTTGTGTGGTCTGTGGCAGGGACATCAGCGCTCAAGGCCTATTTTCAAACTTTGGATAAACCAGGTGCCGATTACCGCAATGCCTTCCTCAGTCTTAACCACGTAGTTGATGGTGTCGAAGGATCGGGTAAAGAAGACGGCGGTATTGTCGTCCTCCGCCTTTATGGCTCCGACACCTGGACCTACAACCCAGAGGCGGAAGCAACGCTGCTAGGAGAATTTGTCACAACGTCACAGTTTGTCGCCTCTGATGCCGCTGATCAGCGCTTGTTCTTCCGTCACTCGCTTAGCTTCTTTCACAATGTCGGAGTCGATGCTCCGGAGGATCGTCGCTTTGAGATTAGGGCTGCTGAAGGCCATAGCCTAGCCGATAACGCCGATGGGTACAGCCAGGATTATCCCTATAAAATGTGGTCCGACCGCACGTCGCGTGATGAGCTGTTTACCAGCAATTGTCGCCTTGGCGTCAAAGAGGACGAAGTGAAACCCTTCCCGACCAGCTCGTCTCTGCAAGGTACGTTTATTGCTAAGGCAATCGCTACGCGCAAGACTCCAGACGGCAAATACTGCGCCCCTGATGTTTTGCGCAAGTTAGCTTCGAAAGCGAAGGGCAAAGCGTCGGACGAGGACCTCGCGACCAAAGCGCTGGATGAGGAAGATAAAACCCTCGACGACGAAACTAAAGGTGGTATCGCCAAGTACCTGAAGTCCTGGCTGCCGAGCCGCATGTGAACTTGAGATGTAAACTCAAAAGTACGCCGTCACCTAAACCGCAAGGATCAAGGTGACGGGCACAATCTTGACGACAGTGCCCATCTGCACAGCCCGCAGGTTGATGACGGCGAGGGAAGCCATAAACAAATCGTAGGCATCGTTAAATAGCATCCGCCGCGGTGCAAAGATTTGGATTTTGGTGTTTAGACTCGGCTCCATGACGAAGTTATAACCTGACCACTTCGACACGTCGCGCAGGACCACGCTGAGCAGGGTGGGATCTGGGTAGTTCATGTCTATAACCGGCACTGGCACCGGCATTGCCCTAAGCGGCACAGACGCCTGTGCAACCTGAGTACCCGCCTGAGGCCCTTTGGGCTCCTCAGGCGGCAGCTCTTCAAGATTGTCCGTAGTCCTACCAGCCATTGTTTAACCTCTCGAGCCCCGTAACTATAGATGGTCGGGGTCTAGTTTGGTCTTCGGATGGCGCCTGGAATTCTTGAGAAGATTTTACTTAAAATCAATCAGATCAGATTCTTACCGTTTAATCGGTCGCTACTAAAAACCTTCTCTGACCCACTAAAGGACTACACGGTAACCCACTGATGAGACTGCCTAATCTAGAGACTATGGGCAACGTCGGGATCATCATGGTAGAAGGCCGAGTCCGAATCACGGCCCAGTGGCTCGACCTTCGTTTTGAGACTAATTCATGTCATTACTCGTTACATTAAAAGAACACACCGCATTGCTCGCTAAGCAAAAAGCAGGCGGTGGGCCACTAGAGCTTTCACTCGACCTAGA
>OMIY01000100.1 GCA_900299215.1 bacterium
ATCTACCACATCGAAAATATCGTTAAGCCGTTATCAAAAGGTGGCCATCCGAAGAATATTATCTTCCTCACCTGCGATGCTTACGGTGTGTTACCTCCGGTTGCAAAACTGAGTTTCGAGCAGGCTCAGTACCAGTACTTATCCGGCTACACGGCTAAGGTTGCCGGTACAGAAATTGGCGTTAAAGAGCCAACTGCAACCTTCTCGCCATGCTTTGGTAATGCCTTCTTGTCTCTGCATCCCACTGTTTATGCCAAAGTGCTTGCAGACAAGATGCGTAAACACGGATCTCATGCCTACCTCGTGAACACCGGCTGGAGTGGCGGCCCGTACGGCGTTGGCAAGCGCATGAGTCTTAAGATTACGCGCCGCATCATCGATGCCATCCTAGACGGATCGCTCGAAAAGGCGGAGTTCGAGACTTTCCCCGTATTTAACTTCCAGATTCCAAAAGCTTTGCATGATGTTGATAGTGCCGTGCTTAACCCACGCACGACTTGGGCCGATAAGAATGCCTATGACCAAACTCTGCGTAAGCTAGCAGCTATGTTTGTGGAGCGGTTCCAACGCTTCTCGGACAATGACGCCGGTCGGGCTCTGGTTCAATTCGGGCCTAAACTTTAAGTAAAGACTAGTGTCACAGAGCGATGATCCAAGCCCTCCGAATGCTGAAGGCGCTAAGCCTTCAGCATGGACCGAGCCCCTGTTTTTCAAGCGGTGGAAGCTTGGTAGGGTGTTGGTGCGTTTGGTCGTATGGGGTCATGTTGGGACACTTGTTCTGATCTTGTTGGCTCTTGCTCTGCTGGATAGCGCACTCACACCGACACGCGTGCGGCGCGCTTTGGTAGCCTTGGTTGCAGAACAAACCGGAGGAAGGCTTGAGCTAGGACAAATCGAAATTGGCCTATTCTCTGGCGTCCGCCTTCATGAAGTATCCTATTACCCTCCGCTCTTTGGAGACACGCGTGGAATTGCAGGAGGGGGTGGTGTTACCAAAGAACCGCTACTTCAGCTCAAAGAGTTCCGCTTCAACTACAGCACTAAGCAACTCACAGCCGGTTATTTTCACCTCTCTGCCCTGCAACTTGTCGACCCCGATATCAAGTTGGTTAAATCGGGTGGGCATTTCAATTTTGAATCGATTCTTGCCTTTAGAGCCGCGAATTTAGCCGCATCAGCAAAGCCTCAGCCCCCACCAGAGGAACCAGCAAAAAAATCCGGTGATCTAATTCCAATCGACCCAAGGCGAATCTCTTTGCCGATAAGGTTGCTACTCAACAATATCGGTGTTGAAAACCTACACCTCGAACTTGATATGGACGAGGATAAGGATGCGAATCAACCTAAACAGCACATTTCGCTCACGGGTCTAACTTTTGACCTCGGTGCCCATTGGTTTCGTCGTGATAGTGACTTTTGGTTTGCTCTACTTAGTCCAGCCGAGCGTCCTTTAAAAATACTCATCGACAAAGCGGATGGACTTGGCAAAAGACCTAGGCGCGCCCTTGTGCTCGAACAACCACTCATGCTTCGCGTCGATATTTTGGAGCTGAGCCGACTAAATATTGACCTGGTTACTAAGGCAACCAAGTTTTCGACCCCAGCTCTTAATTATAACGACCTTGCGTCTGATGTGCGCGTACGCCTTGGTTTAACCGAGGATTTAAAGGGCATCAAAATCGAAGGCATTAATGTCGATTTGGCTAATGCATTGTCCTACGAATTAGGCGGCTTGGTTGGAGTGAGCGATGGCAGTTTGTCTCGCTTTGACCTGCATCTGAATCAGGATCTTCAGGTCGACTTGGCGGAGATCGGGAAGTTCAGCCGGCCATTTGTACCGGGACTGGAAGCCGAGGGTGAAATCGCCCTTGAGGACTTTACCATTGAAGGAAGCCTAGAGCCCTCAAAGTTAGCAGCAGTTGCGACTGAGGGCGGCCAGTTGCCGAATGTGTCTATGAGGCTTTGGTTGCGAGACGTCAAAGGTGGCCTTCCCGGGCTTGGGCTTGAGATGGCGCCCCTGAGTACTGAGATCTCGCTTCAAGTGGCACCTGCGGTAGCCAGCAATAGCTCGCAGATCGACCTTGGGGTCGACTTTGACCTGCCAAGATTACTGTTCAAAAAAGATTCCGGTTTAGGCCCTGTGACGGCAGGAGTTCATGGTCTCACGACCAAAGTTGTGGGCCGAGTCCTTTGGCCTGACAAAGTGGTGCCAATTTTTAAAGTAGATGTCGAGGCTGACCGTGTCGTTGCATTTGGTCCAAAGATTGCCAAGGTTGATGTGCCGCTCGTGGTTGATATCGATGCTCAAGGGCGTCAAGATCTGTCCCGACTAGCACTCACAACAAATGCTGAGCTAAGTGGATTGGCAGCATTTTCGGCTATGGTTGATTGTCAGAATGCTTGTCAACAACTCAAAGCCAATGTGGATGCTAATGTCGCATCTTTCACAAAGATTCACGCGATTCTGACTTCGATGGCGGACACCCTAAAATTAGGCGTTTTTATGCCTGAAAAGATGCAGGGTAAAGCCGACTTCAAGTTAGTGGCGCGAGCACATCTGCCAGATCCGCGAACTACCAAAACAGATGAGCTAATTAAGCGGGCTGATCTCAAATTTGATGTCAAAGCCGACGTATTAGGAATGGGTGTCACCCTGCCATTTGACTCCTTAAAGCTAAGCGAGGGCGAGACGCAAGTCACTTTAACGGGTGATTTGCACGATCAAAGGTTCGGTTTTCAGCAAAAATTTTCCAAACTTAGCTTAGTGCACCCGAAACCAGATGCGCCGCCAATGCCTGTCGAGATCGGGCAATTTAATTTTACGACCACGGTCACAAACCAGCTGCCGTCCCCTATCGATCTTAATAAAGTCCCAGATCTGCTCAGAGGCGTAGGCACTGACGTTGTTAGCAGGTTGAATATCGGCCAAGTCAACGTCGGTGGGACCTTACCGAGGCCCATCACTAACTTTTCGTTCGATACGAAAATCCATCAGTTCGGCCTCAGTGATATCAAGATTCAGGATCTAAATATCAAAGTGCCGGATTTTGGAGCTGCGCTGTCGATGACGGCAGACACTAAGGTCGATCAGGAGTTCCTCCCAACCAATATGAAATTAAACCTTAAAAGTACCGTCACGCATGCGGGAGATGAGGGATTAGCCGAAGGGATGAGTACCAGAGGTAAAGCCTCGTTTGAATTAAGTATGAATAGCAAAAATATGCGAAACATGGCGGTGAACGGAGCTGCGAAATTTGATCACTTCTCTGTTTCAATTCCTGCTAAAGAACCTGGCAAGTCAGCGGCATTCATCGTTGAGGACGTTGATGGTGAAATTCCGTTCAGACAAGATTTGCTTTTACCGGACCTAAAGGAAATCAAAAAGCGTGCGGCGGAGAAAAAGTTAGAGGTGAAAAAGGCCGTTGTTACGGCCACTGATAAAGGCGCCAAGGTCGATAAAGCAGCAAACGTTGTACCAGAAATCGCAGTCACCGACGAAGACTCTGGTCGTCAAAGGCCAAAGATCAATACCGAGGATACGCTCGTAACCAAGGCCATGGATCAGTTTCTCAAGAAAAACGATACGAGTATGCCTAAGGACGCCAATATGATGGCTATGGTGGATTACTCGGCAATTAAACCGTTCTATCCGGACAGACGCCCGATATCTATTAAGCGCATCGATGTGGCAAACCTAGAAGTCACAAATATGGAGCTTGATATGGAGCTCCGCCAAAGCCTTTTCACATTGAACCAATTCTTGATGGACTTCTTGGGCGGAAAGATCGAGGGCGACTTCAAGGTTGCATTTGACACGACAGAAGCTGATCCCACTAAGATCCCCAAAAAACTGTGGACGTCAGTCCATATGACTAGACTTGATACGCGTAAGTTAATTGAGCGGTTTCCAAACCTAAGAGGTAAGGCGGCATCGTGGGATATCTTTGCGAGCCCCTATATCGATGCAACCATACATATATTGTTTGATATTAGCTCGAGCGATATTTCAGGAGACGTTGAGATTTCGTCAATAGGCAAAGAGCAGCTCAAAATGATGTTGTTCTATGTCGATCCATACGAACAGAATCCGACCATCAGGGACATTAGAGGAGCTCTCAATATTGGAGAGGTGCGTCGTGTGTCTATACCGCTACGCAATGGTGAAGTTGGTATGGATGTGGATGTGCGGGTACTAGCAGCCCCGATACCGACTCCGAAGCTACAGCGCTTTCCTATACGGCAAATCCTTCAGAACTTTAAGGATCAAGCTAAAGCGGGTTGAAAAGTATGCACACAGTTACAAAAGCATTCGCTCTATCGGCAATGGCGGTTATGTTGACGGACTGCACCTTCAACTTCAATGTGACCGGGTCGCGTTCTGCTCTTGAGAATCAAGTCATGGGGTCCTACAAAGAGCTAGATGATGATCTCATTTTGTCTAGTTCAGTGAGGGGACCTGGCGGTAGTGCACAGCGCAAGCCAGCCGTCGACGCTAGACTCAATCAGCAATTCAACCAAGATGATTTGGGTGAGCTGGCTGATTTAGGCGTAGTTGGTGAGACGGCAATGGGCACAGTTGTAGTTCTCGCTAACAAAGTGACCGTGGCGACCAAGATTTCACCTGCTCAAGTGCAACTAGCGAAGCAATTAGTGGTCGAAGAGAATCGTGATCGTGCCGTGATCTGGCAGCGAATTATCGCAGCAAATCCAAACTTGCGTGTTAGTGACTTGCCTCAGGTCCAAAAGACATACGCGAAAATTCGCCGCCAAGCTCTAGCGCCCGGCCAGTGGTATGAGGATGAGTCAGGCATTTGGCAAAAGAAAACCACTGACACGGGTAAACGCTCATGAGGCTTTTGACACCTCATCGCCTTTTGATGGCGTTGACCGCGTTGTCACTCACAGTCACAGCTTGTCGTATGGGTCCCTATACTGATCCCGTCAAGTCTGATGCAGCGAAAAATGGCAAAGTAAAATTTCAGGAGCCAAGTCAGGTTACTGCCGGAAACGAGTCTAACTTCGCACCGGATTTGTCACCCAACGGTGCCTTTGTTTTTTACACCTCCGACCGTAACGGCAATAAGGAAATATGGGTGAAGCGCTCGGCTGGTGGGTTTGGTCGCCAGCTAACGCAGCATCCAGCAGACGATTTTGCCCCCGTGGTCAGTCCTAGTGGCAAAAAACTGGCTTTCATCTCCCGACGTCATGATGCGGCAGGTGACGTCGAGATTATGGACCTCGGTTTCACATTTAAGGGGATATTCTCAAGTGGTGAGCGTGCGGTTGAACAGATTAATGCTCCACGCTCAGAGGATACTAGCCCGTTTTGGTTTCCGGATAGCAAACGACTTGTTTTTGCAGCTAGGGAGCCTGGTGAGAAAACACCGCGCCTGATGACCGTGAGTCTAGATGACCTAAAGCCTCACCCAATGGCGGACCTTAGGGGCGATCAGCCTAGTGTTTCTAGAGATGGTAAGATGGTGGCGTTTGTACTGGGTGGCGCCATCTATATTCATTTAGTACAGGAACAGAAGACGACACAGATTACACCTGGCGGCGTGATTCAGGATGGACAACCCCAGTTTTCTGATGATGGTAAGAGTATAGTTTTTATTCGCTATGCTGACGATACCAACGACGACGGTAAGCTCGACGGCGATGATCTCCCCACAGTTTGGACTTTAAATCTGACTGATAGATTAGGCGGAGGTAGTAGTAGGGAAACATATGCCTTTAAGCCGCTTACATCGGCAAAGTTTGGTGCATATTACCCGCAGATTCGTGGCGGCTTACTCTACGTTGGGCTGCAAACCAGCGAGGGTCTGAATATCTTCAAATTGCCTGGTTCAGGGCAAGCGCCGGTCACAGGTGATTTAGCTGCGTTGAAAGCACAGGTTGCTAAAGTCGACAGCGAGCATGAGCGCACCTACCTACTACGACGCGCTGCAGCTGAATTTTATGCTGCTAAAGATACGACAAGTTCGCTGGAGGCAGGACTTGCAGAGCTTTCGTGGATGGCCGCGCGCGGCCACACACGCGAAGCAAGATGGGCCTTCGAAAAGCTCATGGTGAACGCAGGTAGCAAT
>OMIY01000101.1 GCA_900299215.1 bacterium
CCAGCGGCGCTTCGATCACACGCTCATCCCACGGCAAAACCCCGTAGACGATGGCAAGATAGCGTTTGTCTATTTTTTGCTCCTCAAATAGCTCACTGAGAGCGCAGCGTAAATCTGGCGAACTCGCACAGATCACGATCCCACTAGTCTCGCGGTCTAGACGATGTACTGGATGCCAACTCGCATCTCGCAAGCCGGCAAGAGCAACAGCAAAGGTGCGACGCCTAAACTCACCGCTCTCGTGCATGGGCAAATTACCGGGCTTTAGAACGGCCAGGACGCCCGCCATCTCGGCAAGAATCTGGATGCCATCGTCGACCGTGGGTTCAGCACTCAGGGGATGGTAGACCGAGATTTGCTCGCCCCCTTGAAGCCGATGCGAGCCGCGAACTGGTCGTCCGTCGACCAGTAGTTCACGGCGACGACAGAACGACTTCCACTCGCTGCGACTGCGAAATGGATAGAACTGAGCCAAAAACTGATCGACCCTCAGCCCTCTAGCGGCGGTGGTGGTTGGGGGACCAACATGACGATATTCCTGGCTACCTAAAATCTCGCCCATCTCTTAACTACCGCTACCGCCGCTCAGAGCAGCAATACTGACCTCTGCCAGCGAGCCGAAGACACCATCAGCGGCGGTAAAATCGCTACCCACCGTAATCCGATTTGGTACGACGTAGCAGCGAGTGCCAGCGGCTTTGGCCGCCTTAAGTCCGTTGGCTGAGTCCTCAAATACTGCGCATGACCTCGGATCCACTCCAAGTCCAGCGGCTGCGCTTAAGAACAGATCTGGGTGTGGCTTGCCTCGTGTCACGTCCCCTCGCGTACGTGTGAGCTTTAAGCGCGACCGTAGCCCTAACCTATCGAGGTGTCCGTGAACCCAGTCTGCTGTTGAGCTAGACGCTACGGCCATAGGAAGGCCAAGTGCCTCAGCTTCGATCATCCTATCCAACACACCTGGCAACGGAGGCAGGCTATCGCAGACTGCGGCCTTTCGAGCCTCTTTATCAGCCGTTAATTGAGCTTTGTCTAACGGCCTGCCGATTAATTTGGCCAGGTGGGCGACCGCATCAAATGGCATATCTGCAGCCCCAACACAGCTAACCCAGTCGCTGAGTAGTAGCTCGGCGCCATGCTCGCGATAAATCGCAGACCACGCCTCGAAAGCGGCCGTTTCCGTATCAACGATGAGACCGTCAAAATCAAATATGACCGCGCGAATCAAGAGACACTCCTAATTTCTCTGGCATGAGGTCGCAGCGTCGACTAGATTGGGCGCCACATACGATCTTTAGACCTTCAAAGGAGACTGCATCATATGGCGGACGGCGCCGATAGCAAGGTGATTTGGATGGATGGCGAGCTGGTTCCCTTCGATGCCGCTAAGGTCCATGTGCTTTCGCACAGCCTTCATTACGGCTCCGCGGCCTTTGAAGGCATTCGAGCCTATGAGACTAAATCCGGACGCACCGCCATCTTCAGGTCTGAGGAACACATGGAGCGCTTCAGGCGCTCGACGCGGATCTTTGGCTCTGAAATCACCTACAGTAACGCTGCACTGACCGAGGCGACCTCCGCACTTATCCGAGCTAACGGTTTTAAATCTTGCTATATCAGACCCTTATCTTATATCGGCCACGAAACTCGTGGACTAAAACTCCCCAAAACCCCACACGTCCATGTGGCGATAGCCACCTGGCAGTGGGGAAAATACCTTGGGGACCAAGGCCTACAAAAAGGCATAAAGACCTGCATTGCCAGCTTTCGTCGCCCCGAGGTATCCAGTTCGCTACCTTGGGCCAAACTCTCTGGTAACTACCTCAACTCCATCATGGCAAGGCGTGAAGCTGCATTGGCTGGCTACGACGAGGCTATCCTGCTGGACCAACAGGGCTACGTCGCCGAAGGCTCGGGCGAGAACATATTCATAGTCGAAAATGGTGCCCTACTCACTCCGCTCCCAGGGGCTATCCTACCAGGAATCACCCGCGACGCCGTGATCACTCTGGCCAAAAGCCTAGGTCTAAACGTGAGCGAGCAGCCACTCACTCGGAACCGCCTTTACGAAGCTGACGAGGTGTTCTTCACTGGAACAGCGGCCGAAGTGACTCCAGTAACCAGTATCGATGGGCGTCCAATCGGGACGGGCCTGCCAGGACCAGTAACTCTGCGCCTTGCCAACTCCTACGAGGCGGCTGTCCGTGGCGAATTAACAGAGTTTGGTCATTGGTTAAGTTATGTTTAATTGCAAATTTGCCAAACGCTCCTGGAGACAGCCCTCTAAAGTCAGGGGCACCTAAGTCCGAAACGCCAGTTAGACGAGTCTTAATGGACTCGCAACTGGAGGATCGTCCCTGATGAAAATCAGGTTTGCAATGGTGAGCATGTTTCTAATCTGGCTGCAGTCGAATTTAGCGATTGCTGCTGGAGGACGTGTTTTACCATTCTCAGGACGGCTTTTGGACGATCAGGGTAAAGCCGTGAGCGGCCCGGTCGACCTCCAGCTTAACTTCTTCAAAACCGAGGTTGATGCTACCCCCCTACCGCTACCGCCTTATAATTTCTACAAGATGGACCTGGCCGATGGCGTCTTCCATCTGAAGATTATGGCGTCCGAAAACGACATGGCAACCTTGGCAAGTCCAAGTAATGTCGTCTATTTACAGGTTCGGGATGTGACCCACGATCGGGTTTATCGCCGGCAAAAATTTGACCTGACTAGTGCCGAAACCCCGCCACCAGATCCGGGTATAGCTGCGCCACCTCCATCACCAATCACTTCTACTCAGACAAACGCCAGTGCTAGCGCTACGACTCAGGGCTCTTCTGCTGGTGCCGCAATCGACCAAGACCTGATTCGTGCCAGCACGGGAGCTTGTTTAGGTAGCCCTGGAGCCGGAGCGAAGTTTGTTGCCGTACATGCCGAAGCCAGCGGCAGTCAAACCTGTGGAGCGGTCTGTAGCCGTTCCGCTGTGGGCGCCGCATGTATTCGCGGTTGGACTGTATTCGCTGACAGTCAGCAGCTTGAATTTGGCAGTGAATGTACCGCGACCCCGGTCCTTGCCAGTATTCCAGTTGTTGGAAGGTTGTGTTGCTGCCTCAATTTACGTGGCCCCGCACCGGTACAAATTCCAGGAAGTGCCGCGAATCGCTAATCCTTTAGCTTTGACACCGGCGATGTAGCTATCTAGAGTCTTAAGAATGTTTTAGACTCTTATAGGGTGACTGCCTATGTCCACCAACCCACTACTTCGGCCCTCTGGCTTAAGGCACGATGCTGTGCCTTTTACTGAAATCAAAGTCGACCACTACCTACCAGCCCTAGACGAGGCGATGGCCGAGGCGAAGAAGAACATCGACGCGATCAAAGCGACCGCAGCTGCTCCAGATTTTCAAAACACCATCGTCGCCCTTGAGAAAGCCACGGCGAAAGTCTTCGACATTGCCTACGTATATTCAAACCTAAGATCAGCCAACGGTGATGCCGCCATGCAGGCTCTCGCCCCACAGGTGATGCCGCGACTCATCAAACTCGAAAGTGACATCAACCTTGATGCTGAGCTTTTTAAGCGCGTTGAGACTGCGTTTCGCAACCTTCCAGCAACTCTGACCAGTGAACAAAAAACACTTGCAGAAAAGACTTATCGCAGTTTCTGCCGTAACGGCGCCATGCTTGACGCAAGTGCAAAGGAACGTCTTCGGACTTTAGACGAAGAACTTTCAATATTAGGACCCAAATTTTCTGAACATGTTTTAAAGGCCACAAACGCCTATACTTTGGTGATCACCAAATCAGCGGAGCTTGCTGGCCTACCTGAATCAGCCATTGAAGCGGCAGCTGCGGCTGCAGCGGAAAAAGGTCAGGTAGGTGCTTGGCTCTTTACCCTGCATGCTCCCAGTGTTTTACCACTTCTTAAATATGCTGATAGTCGTGAGCTAAGACGAACAATCTGGTATGCCTATAATTCTCGCGCCTACGGCGGTGATTATGACAACCAAGCCGTGCTTAAACGTATCGCCGCGTTACGCCAAGAGCGAGCGAAACTGCTGGGCTATGAATCGCATGCGCATTTTCAGACGGAAGAGCGCATGGCTGAAAGTCCCGATAATGTTCGGTCATTCCTCGCTCGCCTTCTTAGCAAGACCAAGCCTGCCGCTGAGCGCGAGATGAATGAACTTCGTGAATACATGAAAGCAAAAGGCTTTCAGGACGAACTACAGCCCTGGGATTATGCTTACTGGTCAGCCAAGCTCAAAGAAGAGAAATTCAAACTCAATGCCGAAGAGACTCGCCCCTACTTTCAGCTGGAGCATGTGCTTGCCGGAGCTTTTGAGCATGCTCGTCGCCTCTTTGATCTTGAGTTCAGCCAGGTGACCGATCTGCCAGTGTATGCTGAGGATGTTCAAGTTTATGAAGTGCGACGTCGCGGTAGTAGCGAGTATATGGGACTTTTCTATACCGACTTCTTCCCACGCAGCACGAAGAGCGGTGGCGCATGGTGCACTAGATTTAAATCGCAGTTCAAGACAGCAGGGCAGAACCACCGTCCCCATGTCAGTATCGTCTGTAACTTTACCAAGCCTACGCCGACAAAACCCTCGCTACTGACTTTTCAGGAAGTGACGACCCTATTTCATGAGTTTGGTCATGCGCTGCATTCACTGCTGTCGGATTGTCAGTACCGCAGCCTTGCATGCACCAATGTTTATCGTGACTTTGTTGAACTACCGTCACAGATTTTAGAAAACTGGGCGCGTCATAAAGAGGGTTTGGCCCTGTTCGCAAAACACTATCAAACAGGTGCCTTGCTGCCTGCTGATATGGTCAAAAAGATCATCGACGGCGAGAACTTTCACGCTGCCTATCTGATGATGCGCCAACTCCGGTTTGGCTATTTGGATATGGCTTGGCATGCCAACGCGCCTGCAAGTGATGTGGACGTAGCTACCTTTGAAAAGTCGGCCGTAGCACCAACCGACCTTTTACCCAACGTTACCGGCACTAATATATCCTCCTCTTTTGAGCACATTTTTGCCGGTGGCTATTCAGCCGGCTATTATGGCTACAAATGGGCGGAAGTTCTCGATGCTGATGCTTTTGAATTATTTGAAGAGCGCGGCGTCTTCGATCGTGACGTAGCCGACCTCTTCAGACGCCACATCCTTGAACGCGGTGGCTCCGATCACCCGATGAAACTTTACAAGGCATTTCGCGGCAGAGCGCCTGACCCGGATGCCTTATTACGAAGGTCACAGCTAATTTGAATCACCCCCTAATGGAGGTCCGATATGAGCTTTGAACACGAAAAACGCGAGAGCCTTAGACTGCTCTCTGGCCTAGAAAATGGTTCTTTAACCGCAGCTGACGCCTTCAATGTCGCCGACAAATGCGACCCAGTAGTCGTTCACTTGGTACTTCGCTACTTGCGTGAAAAATATCCCGCCAGCGAGCCATCAGCTGCTGGAGTCACTCGTCGACTGGTCGAGCTTACCTCAACCTACGACAAGATCGTCGCCAAGGCCAAAAAGGGTGAGAAAGACAGCATCTCACAGTGGTTTACTGAGACCTACAATATGCGGGAGTTTTTTAATTCCCCAGAAGGTTTTGTAGATCTCATCATCGAAAAGATTGAGGGCTAAGTTTAGCCCTGCCATGTTATTGCTCGCGACTCGAGCACCTTGACCACGGTTGAGGTGCATCGAGTTTAACGGTTTTTCTAATGGCTTCATTGCCTAAACTGCCTTCGATCGTGAAGGATGACTCTCCGAGGTAAGCGCGAGTTAACGTGATTTTTTGCAATTTATCGCGCTGAATTGACACTTCTACACCCTCGGTATCTCCGATCCATTCTCCATTCACTTGATGCATTTCAAGCACTTTAAATGACTCTGGAAAAGAAACTATGAGAGTGCCGTCATTGTACGGGGTTTCGCAAGCTACGTTGCTCCCAAGTGGAAGCTCAAAGGTCACACCGCCCGCATCAGAAGATTTGACACCTAGCCATGAGAAACTACGAATTGATCCTAAAAGCGATTTAAAACCACTACCAACCTGCTTGAAAGTATCTTTAATTGGCTTAAGCGTATTATCAATATCTCCATCCCATGGCTCGTAGGGACCGGTCTCCGGATTACTAATTGGCATGTCTTTTTTGAAGCGCCAATCGCGGTCCACCACCATGCGATCGAATGGTTCGTTCATAGACGTTATGCCGTCATTTCCACGACAAAACGGCCGCGGCTTGCCGACGTGCTCACGCACAAGTTGCCAAGCTTTATCGGCGTCTCGATTTGTGAATCCCCCTTGACGAACGATGTTTGTAAATAGCTCAAAAGAAGGTCTCTTCCTGCGTTTTAAATTGTCCTTTCGATCGACAGCTACCAGACCAAATTTAGGACAGTAACCATCAGCCCACTCCCAATTATCTGAAATCGTCCAGAACACGTAGCCAAGCACAGGTACACCCTCATCCATCACTGCCCGCAGTGCTCTTAGATGCTCAATCATGTAAGCTGGGCGAAGTATATCAGAAGCATCGGATATGCCGTTTTCCGTAACAATCAGCGGCAACACCCTGCGGTCTGAACGATTTACAAATTCAACATTGTAACGCTCGTGTACCTTTTTAAGCGTCAAGTACATACCGTGCGGATCAACCGCACGACCAGATTCACTGTATTCAAACTTGGGATCGACCACAGTACCGCTGCCTTTGACAATTTCGGCTCCATAATAATTAAGACCAATAAAATCCAAATGAGTCACAACAGCGTCGATGAACCCATAATTGACGGTTTGGCGGGCAAAGGTCGCCGATGCGATATCAAGTTTACCTGCAGCAACCTGATGCCCGACGTTTTGAGCCAGTCCCACCAAGCGCGGCCTATTGGCCTTTGCACCTACTGCATGGATGTAGTCGTACAAGACACGGTGACTCGCGGTCATGTTGTCGACCACTTTAAAATAGGTGCCCTTAAGAACACCAGGTAGGGGCAGGATCGCCATCGGGTTTGGTTTACCCCCAGGCCAAATACCCGCTACGTTTGAAAGTAAGGCAAATACCGCTGGTTCATTGAAGATAACCCAGTAATCGACACTGGCATCAAACTGATCGACCATAGACTTGCCGAATTCAACGAACGCTTCCCGAACTTCCGCCCTTCCCCATCCACCCATATCGATTGCCCACCGCGGTAGACTATGGTGAAAAAGGGTCATCATGACTCGCATGTTCTTGGCGCGCACCATGGCGACGATTTCGTGGTAGCGCTTAAGTGCTGCAGCATCAATTTTGGCGCCGTAACTTGGCACCAGGCGCCCCCAATCTATGCCTAGCCTAAAAACCGTCACGCCAGTGGCAGCAGCTAGATCAATCTCAACTGAGGGATTTGACCAAAAATCTAACCGCCTCTCAGGCTGAGCCTGGTTCTGCCAAGCAGCCACTCGTCCGCCTCGTGCAAATTCTAGCCAGCTGTCGTCTAACTGGTCCTCGGCATGGGCAGGAGCAGTCGCTAGGCCGAAAAAGAACTGCGACTGGTCGCCAAACGATGTACTCCCAACACCGCTGGCTGCAACAGCACTACCATCCCCCTTGTTTCGCCCGTGCTTACACCCAAGACCGCCTGAGGTGACGGCTAGTTGCAGGATCAGGGCTAAGATTGTCATTTTTCTCATAGTGTTGCTCTTGCTATGGTGGGTGGACCTGCAGGTCAGGTTTAATTCTAGCCGCCGGACCAGTAAGTCACAAGTTTCATGGATTTAGCGTCATAAGCTCGAGATACAAGGACATCCGATCATGCCCCAAAAACGTCACCCCGAGGCCCAGGATCAGGGCTCTGCCAATCAAACAAAATCAGTTTGGGGTGACTCGCACACGCAATATTTTTACCAGCTGACACCTGAGCGCATCCTTGATGCCGTCGAGTCATCCACCGGACTTCGTTGTACTGGACGAGCGATGGCTCTGAACAGTATGGAAAACCGTGTCTACGAACTCGAGATTGAGCTGGACGAGGCACCAGTAAATCCCTCAGAGCGATTCTTAATCGCCAAATTCTATCGCCCGGGACGCTGGAGTGAGGCTCAAATTAGGGATGAGCACAATTTCCTCCACGACCTGGCTGAGCTTGAAATACCCGTAGTGGCGCCAAAGCGATTTGTCGATGGGGATACGCTACACAAGCTTAAAGATGCAGAAATCCACTATGCCGTCTTTGCCAAGGTCGGCGGGCGGTCCCCAGATGAATTGAGCGATGATCAGCTGGCTCAGGTTGGCAGACTACTTGCTCGGATTCATAACGTGGGTGCAGCAAAGGCAGCGCCACACCGAATTGTCTTATCTCCTGAAAGTTACGGTTTAGGCAATCTACGGCAGTTACTCGAAGCCAAGATCATCCCGCCTGAGATAACTGCAGTTTACAAGCAGACGGTCGAGTCCATTTGCAACATCAGCGCACCTTGGTTTGCGGAAACAGCTAATATTCGCATTCATGGCGATTGCCATCTGGGGAACCTACTACAAGGGCGTGAGCGTCTTTTCTTCGTCGACTTCGACGACATGGTGATGGGTCCTGCTGTGCAAGATGTTTGGTTGCTGATTCCGGGGCGCGATCAATACGCAAAACGCCAGCTATCCGTTCTACTCGATGGTTACACCAGCATGCGGGACTTTGACTTTCAAAGTTTGCGTCTGATTGAAGCACTCAGAGCACTGCGCTTCGTCCACTTCAGCGCATGGATCGGGCGTCGCTGGCAAGATCCTGCTTTTCCTAAAGCGTTTCCGCAGTTTGGGACTCAAAGTTA
>OMIY01000102.1 GCA_900299215.1 bacterium
GCCTAAGCCTTCACTCTAAAGTGCCAATAAAAGCCTTAGACTGCTCAATCGAGGCTTGCAAACTAGTCGACAGCGTCTTGATCTCCGACTCGATGGCATTGACCTCGTTTTTGATGCTTCCTAAAGCTTGAGCGTTTAGATTGTGCTTGAGGTAAATCACTTGTTCTTCAAGTGCGGCCAATACTGGTTTTAAGCTGCGCTCAGATTTCAGCATGGATGCATGCAGTTTACTGTAGCGATCCTTGGTCTGATTGAGTTTGCTGCGACTGTCGGCCTTATACTTTGGTGTGCGCAGCTTGGAAATCTCGTCGTTCCATTCTTCGAAGAGGTCGTTGGCAATTTCGTCGACTTTTTCGACCCGCGCATGGAGCGCTTCAGCTTTAGACTTGGCATCGTCATAGTCGGACCTTAAATCGTCGTAGACGCTGACCAGCTTGTCATTGGGACTGCCGTAAAGACTGCGCAGGCGAGTCAGCGCGTCGGCAACCTCTTCATGTACTTCTTTTTGATCGTCCGCTAGGTTCTCGACATTGTCCCGCAGCAGATCGCGCTTCTGCTTACCTAGCATCTCCCAGGTTGAATAATACATCTGGCTGCAGCCCTGCAGGGTGATCGCGATGAGAATCAAAAGTAATTTCATGGAAATAGCTCTCAATAAGGTGCTGTTTGTACCTAGCCTGAGTTGTCTAACATAAATTTCGCGGTGTGGCACCATCACCGTAACCATCTCCCTCACGCTCAGCATCGCCGGGCCGTGGTGTCGTCCGGCCGCGCCCTCGCTTGAGCGGCGAGCCATACCTAAAGGTTCCGCTTACTTGCAGCGCATGCCGCAGGGTGCCCTCAAGGTCACTTGGTATCGGTGCCAGAAATTCGATTTCGCTACCATTTGCCGTGGCCACGTGCCGTCCATCGACAAAGCCGAGTAGCACTTGCCGCGAACTCGCTACCTTGGCTCCGGGTGATAATATGCCGATTAGGTTTAGTGGATCAGCCGCCGCGATGACAGCCCAGTCATTACCAGTGCGTCGCTCGCGTATGGCTCGCAGCAGTGGCACAGATTCGGGTAGAGCAAATTGCTCACCGAATGGACCAGCTACAAACCGTCCCCCGCGGACCAAGCCTCGAGCTTCCATAGTACGGTAACACCGAGCCAGCTCGCCCCATGACGGAGCAGCAGATTCCCTTGTGAGCAGATCTCTAAAAACGATGCCGTAACGACTTAGCAGTAGTTGTGCCCAAAGCTCGATGCGTTCTGAGTCTGGTAAAGTCGGTAATTGGCCCGGAAACTTAGCCCACCTGCCACCTAGGGAGTAGCTGGCGCCGGCAAAAAACTGTTTGTTTACCCCGTATCTGACGCGCGTCATAGCCTTGCGATTACGCGATACAAAGGGCCTAATCGCGGCAAATCCATCGGCATGAATAAGTCCCAGCCAGCATAGCTCGCCGAGGGCATCTTCAAGCTCGCTCTCTATCAAGCCGGTTCTCGTTTTAAGTTCACCGAAAAATTGAGCACCACCAGCTAAAATGGCCTCGTATGCCGTCTGCGCTTTGCCGGTGGCGAGTTCCAAGAAGTCCTTGCCTCTTTGGTCTGCCTCGACGGGTGCCAACCAAGCCAGCGCATCGCGCGGAAACAAAGCTAGGGGCACGGCACGTGTCATGCCCTGATTGTGATGACTGCGAGGCTCACTGTCGTCGTCCCTTTTGGGTGGCTTTAGCCGTCCCCAGCTGACCAGTCCGCTATGAGTGAGTTCGTCGAGCCAGCTCGGTTGATAACCAGTGACGCGGCTTGCTAAGAGTTCTGACTCCCAGGCTCCGGCAGCTGCGTCAAACCCCGCTAGCTGACGCACGACATCAAAGAGACCTTGTTTACCTTCGGCCCGCGAGTTAGCGCTGAGATGCTGGTGGTTAAAGAGGAACAATTGAAATTCCTCAACCGGCACCGGTTTAATCTGCTGTCTTAAACCTTCGAGCGTTAATTTATGAATGCGCATGAGCAGGCGACGATCACACCACTGCATGGGCACGCTACTGGCCTTGGCTTTGTCACCTGAGCTCTCGATTAAGTCGCCGCGAAAGCGGCCCCGCATGACCGCACCAGCGGCCTCAATTGCTGGCAAGGTGGCCGCAACATCAGACTCGGCCAATCCTAGAGTCCGGGCTAGATCTGGTGCTGTGACGATTCCGGCTACGCCCATATAAGCGCGGATCAGGGTCAGCCTTGCGTCCTCGCTGGTCCACTGCTGCCGCAAGTGCGCGGGTAGCTCTGGTCTCGGTTCAATGGTGGCACCGGGATACGCTGCCTCCAGTAGGTCCAGGGCCTCAGTCGTACTCCAAAGCACTGCGCTTCCTGTATCACCTGTATGGACGCGGAGCGCTCGGCCGCTTGCCACTAACTTGTCCATGAGGTCGGCGAATCCAGGCGACGCGACAGCCTTGGTCTCAGGCAGTACTACCGTGGTACTGAGCACATCGTGAAGTTCATCGCTGTCGCGCGCGTCTGGCCAAACTTCGCGCTCGACCTGATCAATCGCTGCAGGAGCCAGCAAGCTGAGATCTGAGAATGGTTCAAAGGCAAGGTTGCGACGCGTGGCAACAGCCCTAGCGCGCCTTTCTTCAAGCGGTGCATCATCCAAAAATGCGTAGGGGTAGGCGTTGAGCAACTGATAAGCGAACGGCGAGGGCTCGCGGGTGTCGCGTGCGATCAGTTCGACCTCACCATTGGTGATCCGCTCCATCAACTTGATTAGCGATGCCAGATCGATGGCCTCATTCATGCAGTCATACATGGTTTGGCGCACCAGCGGATGATCAGGGAGTTCGATGTCGCCAGTGACGTGTTCTTTACATTGCGTTTGCGCAGGGAAGACCGACGTCATGAGATCATCAGCGCGAAACCTTTGCAAAGCCGGCGGCACACGCTTGCCACTGTGTCTGCGCAGCACGGCTAGGGCGCGATTCGCGTTCCAGCGCCAGCGGATTTGAAAGAGCGGGACCTGCAAGATCGCTTGTTCCAGGAGCTTGGTGACGTTGGCTGGATTTAGCATCCTAAACAACTGATCAATAGGAAAGCTGTGCTGAGGGCCAAGCGAAAGGACGATCCCGTCATTGTCGGCAGACGCTTGTAGCTCGAAGTCAAAACTGCGACAGAATCGTTTACGCAGGGCTAAACCCCAGCCTTTATTGATGCGCATACCAAACGGTGCGTGAATGACCAGTTGCATGCCACCGCTAGCGTCAAAAAAACGCTCGAAGACTACTTTACTCTGCGTCGGCAACACACCCAGGGCAGCTTTTTCCACTGCCATGTAGTGCGTCACCTGTAGGCTCGCCCAATGGCAGCACATGGTTTCCGCCTCGAGCCAAGCGCAGGCGTCTTGGTAAGCCTCCGGTACCGTATCGCCAAGCTGCACCAGTGATTCCAAGTGGAACAAGGGGTCATCGGTCGTGATAGGCATGGTCAGCCGACGGTCAACCTCGTCGCGAATATCTGACACTGCGGAGGAGAGTTCGGGTGTGCGGCCTGGTGCTTCGCCTTGCCAAAAGGGAATGTTCGGTGGGGCCCCGTGCATGTCGCGCACTAGCATATCGGTCCCACGCAATCCGACGATTTGCCACGAGTTGTTGCCGAGGAGGAAGATATCGCCGCGACTGCTTTCGATAGCGAATTCTTCGTTTACCGTACCGATGAAGGCGCCATCGTCCTCGCTCACCACGCGGTAATCACCAAGCTCTGGAATCGCTCCGCCACTGGTGATAGCTGCCAGACGTGCACCGCGTCGCGTACGTACTTTGCCGCTAAGGCGATCACGATGTACATAGGCCAGCGCCTTATTCGCTCCAGCGAATCCCACCGAGAGCATGGCTACGGTCTCGCCAAACTGTTCGCGTGATAGAGAACGGTAGGGATAGGCCCGTCGCATCACCGAGTAGAGATGATCCTCGTCATGCTCCTCGGCTGCGGCCTCAGCTACGATCTGCTGAGCTAAAATGTCGAGTGGGCCCTCGGGAATCACTGTGCGATCAAGCTGCCCGTGACGCACAGCCCGAATCAGGGCCATGGCTTCAACCAGCTCGTCACGCGTGAGTGCGATGAGTCTCCCCTTGGGGGTGGCGCCCACACTGTGGCCGGCTCGACCGACTCGCTGTAGAAATGTTGCAATGCTGCGCGGCGAGCCAATCTGCACGACCAGATCAACGGCACCGACGTCGATCCCGAGTTCCAGCGAGGCTGTCGCGACGATCGCTTTCATCTGGCCGGCTTTGAGCTTAGTCTCGGCAGCCAGTCTGAGCTCTTTGGCGAGACTCCCGTGATGGCTCGTGACGTTGTCCTCACCGAGTTGCTGCGACAGGTGGAAGGCGACACGCTCGGCCAATTTACGCGTATTGACAAAAATAAGGGTGCTGCGATGCTCCTCGATCAGCTGTTGCAGGCGTTCATAGATTTCCTGCCATTGCTCCTGAGAACATACCGTCCCAAGCTCAGACGGAGGCACCTCGATGGCAAGGTCGAGGCGGCGCTGATGCCCCGTATCGACGATGGCACAAGGTCCTTCAGGTTGCGGCGTGCGAGGCTCGTTACCGGCAAGAAACTGGGCAATTTCCTCGATGGGTTTTTGTGTTGCCGATAAGCCGATGCGCTGAGGTCTTTGACCCGATGTGCGTTCGCACAGATCATCAAGGCGTGCCAGCGATAG
Organism: bacterium; assembly: GCA_900299215.1. Classification (GTDB taxonomy): domain Bacteria; phylum Bdellovibrionota_B; class Oligoflexia; order Oligoflexales; family CAIYRB01; genus CAIYRB01. The sequence continues at coordinate 4,695 of OMIY01000102.1, forward strand.
CGTCAAGTGTGAGCCGCGTTTGTCGCGAGCCAGCGCATGAATCTCGTCGATAATGACGGTTTTTACAGCTTTAAGAGTGCCCCTGCCCTTTGGACTAGTGAGCAATAAATAGAGCGACTCCGGTGTCGTCACGAGTATGTGCGGTGGCTTCTTGATCATTGCCGCACGTTGACTGGCCGTGGAGTCTCCTGAACGCACCATGGCGCGGATGCCACGCGCCGGTGTGCCTTCTTTTTCGGCGCAGGCTTCAATCTCAGCCTGCGGCATCTCTAAGTTACGACGAACATCGTTCGCCAGAGCCTTCAGAGGTGAGATGTAGAGGATCTCTGTCTGATTCTCGAGCTCGCCAGCCATCGCGCGGCGCAGCAGGCGGTCGATCGCCACTAAGAACGCCGTCAGCGTCTTACCGGAGCCCGTGGGTGCCGCGACCAGCGTATCGACGCCACTTGCAATACGCGGCCACGCCTCTCGTTGCGGCGGCGTCGGTGTGCCAAAACGGGCCGCAAACCACCTTGCGGTGATGCGATGTAGGCCAAATTTTTGCAGGTTCTCTGTCACACTATTGCACTTAGTTTAGTGGTCGAAAGCGGTTATAGTCGACTTTGCGGCAACCTGAAAATGGCTTTCTAGGTTGTCGCCATTTGCTCACTTAAAGTCACGGAGACTAAGACTATGCTTAATTTCTACGCAAATCCGTTGTCACCGCATGCCTCCAAGGTGCACTATCTGCTCGAAGAAGCCGGAATTAACTATAAATATCATATGGTTGACTTGCGAAGCCCGGCCGCTAAGGCCGAACTGACCAAGATCAATCCTTTCGGCAAAGTGCCAGCAATCGAGCTAAATGGTTTTTGTCTAGGCGAGTCCAATGCCATCGCTCGCTACGTCCTCGATCGTCATCATCAAAACTCGCTATACCCCGTCAACCTGGAGGAGCGGGCGCAGGTCGACATGGTTTACGAGTTTGTTCAGGCGCATGTTAACCGTTGGCTGAACTCGCTAGTCTGGAACCTTGCAGTCGCGCCAAAAATGGGTCTTTCCCCTGATGCCAAAGCCATAAGTGAGGCCCACGCGCAGTTGCCAATTGGACTCGGGCGTCTCGAGTCTTGGTTGTCTGGGCGTAATTACTTGGCCGGACCGTCGTTCACCCTGGCGGATATTGCTCTGCTCCCAACTCTAGCTGAACACCGCAATGCCCAAATCTCGCTGGCGGACTACCCGCAACTTCATGCCTGGTTAGATCGCGTGTCGACCAGACCAGCATGGAAGAAGTACCAGGCGGACCATTTGGCTCGTGTCGAAGCCTCGACCAAGGTTGCGCGCTAAAATCAAATACGGGGAGGGCCTTCCAGCTCTCCCCGTTCTAAGTTAGTCAGAAACTTTACTCTCGTTCCCTGCTCGGGAGATCAATCACAGCTGCCATCAGCTTCCGCTAAGCCGTGACGGGCAAAGGCGCGGTTGATGTGACAGAAGTGCTCGGATTTGCCAACGGAGTTACCGCCATCGCCATCGATCGTCAGAAGGGCATCGTACACGTCCGTATAGGCATGGGTGGTGTAGATTGCTTTGAAGACGAAATTGGACAGGACTTCTACAGCTTTTTCCTCGCCTAAATCGTCTTTGAGCTCGTTAAAGAGATCCCAGTAAGCACCGGCGATGATCAGACCCTCTTGATGAACCTCGGTGTCTGCATCTTTCGGATACACTTTGAGGGTGGTCAAATCCCTAACTGGTGCACCGTTAGCCAAGCGGAATCCAGGACCAACAAGGTTGCTACGAGTGAGCAGCAAGGCGCAAGCATCGGAGAAGCCCTCTGAGTAAGCACGGTCATCGATGCCGCTGGTGTTGGCGTGCAATCCGTGGCCCCACTCGTGGTAGAACACATCAGCGATTAGACCGGTGTTGGCGCAGCCGTTACCTGCAGAGAATAGGTTCACGGTCGAACCGTCCCAGTAAGCGTTGCAGCTTTGACGTAAGTTTACGTTAGCGGTCAATGGACGGCTAAACCACTTGGGGTTGATCCACTTCTTGGCGTGCTGGATCTCTTTATTGAGATGGTAGAACGTCATCGACTGCGCCATGGTTTTGTCAGCAGAAGTGTCCTCGTTCGAGGAACGGGTGAACTGCACCTTCCACTCGTCGCCGTCTTTGGCACCGTCGATTTTAACAGTCGTGCCGGAGTTGGTACGAACGTTGACGAATTTACCGCGGAAACCATTGATGGATGGTTCAGCTTTATTAGGAAGCCCGCTAAACCGACCGTCTTCATCTGTGGTCACGCCACCGCCGCTGTAATTGATGCTGAGATCGCGGTATGGCTGGACCACTGCACGTTCTTTGTAGTAGGTGCGCTGGTATACTTCGCCGCGGGCAACGCCATCGAAATTAAACTCAGTAGGTCTAACTTCGAAAAGCTCACCGTTACCAGCTTCGACCTCGACCACGTAGAGTTTGCCGTCGTTGGTAAGGGCATTGAACTCGACTACTTTTTTAAGTTTGTAACCGCGGTCGCTTGGCACGACGCGGTATAGTTCGCGGCTGCGAGCTAAGGACTTAGTCTTCAGATTACTTTCGACGACGCCTTCAAGATCGGTTGCTTCCGACGCTTGGTCTTCAACTTGAGCCTCGCCGTAAGATTTATTGGCAACCTGGACGAGCTGGCCATTTTTGAAGCGGAAGTCAACATTGGCATCTTGGATCTCGACGCCGCCACGGGTGATCTTGAAACTAACCGACTGAATGTCTTTCGCAATCAAAGTAGCCGATTCGTTAAGACGCATATCCGATGGGGCAAATCCGAGATCATCAGCATGCTGCTCAACATAGCGACGAGCAGCTGCAACGTAATCGGAGTCGGACATTCCAGTGAATGAAGAGCCAAACATGAGCGGCGCACCGCTGATTAAGCGGGGAGCACCCGAGCGGGTGTCCACGCGCACGTGGGCCTCGCCACCGTCGGCAAAGCTATTCAACGACTCAGTGAGTGAGCTAATAGCCTTAGGCCTCAAGGTCCTAATACCAAACTTGGAACTTTCTACGTTCGGGAGGTTGGCGATGTCACCTTGGGGGGCGGTGATAGCGCTCGCGCTTCCAGCTGTCAAAACGGTACAAAGGCCTAAAGCCCACAACTTCCACACTTGCGGTGCACGAGATGCCTGCATACTCATGGTCCCCTCCTCCAATGTACAAGTTAGAGTCCCGGAGCTTGCCGCCATCCTTGGCAGCATTGGCAATCTACCGACTTCGATGGTAAAACAGTGTTCTACCACCGACATTGCTGCAAATTGCCCTTCCAGACTTGTTAGTCTCAATCTAAGCGAGTGCGGGAAGTATCGCCAATATCATAACGATTTCCTGTATTTGTAAGTAAATTCAGCATCTTAACGCCTTCGGATTGGGTTGGCTGACTGGCCAGTCATGAAATCTGTCGCACAGCTTCCAATGATTTCAGGGGGTTGTATTTGGAGCAGAGAAAAAAAGTCCGTCGATTCGGCTCATCGCATTCTCATGTCACTCTCCCAATCAGTGTGACATTCGGTGATCCACGGCTTAAAGACGCCGACCTTTGTTGCCGATAGGCCAATCGGAGTAACTCGAGTGTGCGCAAGGGTAGGTTTCGGATGATGGTAGCGGCGCCCAGAAAATTTGCTCAGCTTGTTGCGGCGATGATGCTCGCTGCAATGGTGCTATGTAGCGCTAGTTTGGCCAAGGCCGCACCGCCGGTTAGAGCGCCGATCCGAGGCAAATATGGCCGTCCGCTAGTTCCAGCGGCAAATCTGCCTAGACCGGTGGCTCCGGCAGTGAACCCGCGCAAGAACTGGCAGCCGGTTCACCTACCACCACAGCCGATTCCGCTCATCCAGGTGCCACGAAGCACCCGTCAATGGACCGCGGCCGCCCCAAAAGTTAAGCGAGATCGAGCTGGCTCTCCAAGCCACTATGTTCTGATTGGTGTAGTGGTCTTAGTTATCGGAGCCGCTGGTGCGGTTTGGCGTTGGCGGAAGCGTCAGCGCAAAGCGGAAGCTCCTGCTGAAGCCGAAGCAAAACCAGGACAGGTACCCCTTCAACCAGTTCAGTCGGCAGTTTCGCTGATCAAGACTATGGCTCCTTTTTCTTCTGCTGTGAAGCGGCTACCGGAGAAGGCTAAAATCAGCGAAGCAATCTTAAAAGAAGCCATGGTTGAGCCAGATAATCAGGAGTCAGCATCACCGCAGAGCTTGCCGGTGTTCAAAGTGCCGGAAGCTCCAGTTGGAAGCTCATCCAAGAAAATTCGTGTTAGTCGTGATCCATGCACTCTAGAACGTTTTACGCAAATTGAGTGTGCCATTAACGCAGCAGTCGAAGTGATGCTGCAAAAGGAATTTCATCTGCGCATAAACGACTGGATGATGATCAGTAACTTCTGGAATTCACCGGCGCGTTTTTCAATGCCGCCTCTACCACTGGATGAAGGCCCTAATACGATAGAACCGTGCAGCCTCGATGAATTTGTCGAATTGCAAGTTGCTGTGAATCGAGTCACCGAGGAAACTCTGAAACAAGAATTTAGCTTGCTCGATCGAGACTGGCTCAAGATCAAACATTACTGGTACGCAAGATATCCGCGCAGCGAATCCTTACTGCGAGACTATAAACAGTTTAAGCTTAAGTACCAGCGGAGCGCCGGTATGACGGCTGCCTAGATAGCCTTTCTAATAGTCAATTTTACGCCGAGATTCTTTCTTGGCTTTGTCGCGACTCTTGCTTTGGAGGCGGCGCTCTTTACTGCCCCGAGTGGGCTTGGTTGGTCGACGTTCGATCGGAGCTAGGCGCACCTCCTCGATCATGGCAGCAAGTTTTTCTCGGCAATCATCGGCGTTGCGTTTTTGGTCGCGAAAACGGTCACTGCTGATGATAATGGCACCATCACTGCGAAGCCGATTCGAAAATCGCTCGAGAAAGCGTTTTTTGACCCCTGGGGGTAGCGATGGCGAGGCCTGGCAGTTCCAGGTCAGGATGACCTTACTGTTGACCTTATTAACATTTTGGCCGCCGGGGCCAGACCCGCGGGCAAAGCTAAGTTCAAATTCACTCTCTGGTACGCGAATGTTGTGGACCACTAGCATGGCGCCTTGCCTCCCTGATCCCATTTCCCTGATCCCTTATCCATGACGAAGGGTCCTGATTAGTCTAAGCTTTTTCAGGCCACCCTGTCAGACTCCTTTTAAACTTTGGGTAAATGCGATAGGACCAGTTTAGGTTAGGTGACTAGGGGTGGATGATGACTGACGCGGTAGCTCGTGGCAAAAAAATTAAGATCAGCCGTGATTTTTCGGGCGCAAATGCAACTCCTGCACCATCACCAACCTGCAATTTGACTCGCACCCTCAGCTGCTGCGCCGGCCGTGGCTACCAAGTGGGGACGCAAGGGCCACTTGCGCACGCGCGGATTTGTGATTGCGTGGCGGCCTGCCCGGCGTGCCTTGGGCGGGCGAGACTCATGGACGGAAATCACTCCAAACCATGTCGGGCGCCCATGCCTAATGTAGTGGCCAACTTGATCAACGCAGCCATGATCCCAGCGCGTTATGCTGGTGCTGAGGTCGAAAAGTTCCGTAATTATAGTGGCAACGGTCATCAGGTCATCGGTGAGCTTAAAGCCTGGCGTAGTCGATTTGCTCCGGGTGGAGCTGTTGCCGGTGGCCCGGGTAAAGGGTTTATCGTCGAAGGGCCTGTTGGTGTGGGTAAAACCTATCTCCTCGCTGCCCTGGCCAAGGATTTTGCCGAGAAAGGGTGGAGTGTCAGGTTTACTGACTTTTTCCAGCTTCTGGGCGAGCTGAAGGCTGGATTTTCTCAAGGTAAAGCCGATGCAGCGCAGCTAGCACCGCTCATCGATGTTGATGTGCTTTTCATCGATGAACTAGGCAAGGGCCGTAATAATGACTTCGAGCTGACGATTCTCGATCAGCTGGTTTGCGGAAGGTACAACCAAAACAAACCGATCATCGCCTCAACTAACTATAAGTTGCGGGGGCGTAATTTTGAGATGCATGGCAATCTCGACGACGCACCAACCAGCAGTGCCGC
>OMIY01000103.1 GCA_900299215.1 bacterium
CAAGCGAATAATCAACCACCAGCAACGCCGCAGTGTCCGACCACTAATCAAGTTGCAGGATACAAGGTGTATACTATGCCTTTGACGGGTCTAGGTATGGTCGCCTGTACTGGTGTGTTAGATGTGCCTGTGTGTAATCTTGAGTCGTTCGCTTCCGCAGCTGCGATCAGATCGCTCACCAATACCAGATTACAAACCATGGAGCGCGAGACCTTTGCGTGTGCGCTGGCGAAGCCTAACGGTGGAGGCACGTCTCCATCTTGTCCCGCACTGGATGTCAGCTTATCCGGTTATTCAAAATTCACGGGTACAGGGATTTTTGGAGCAGAGTCAGCGAGTCATTTGGCCGTGGGAGCGATTTCGGACACCACAGCGCAAATTTGTGATGTTTATCTACCCTGGCCAAGTTGCAGCTTGATCGGAAAAACCCAAGCACTGAACGGAGCCGGTGGGATGAGTTACGAGATTGTCTCTTGCCAACAAGCTACCTCGGCTAACGGTGGTAGCTGCCCCGCCAATAACGGCTGGGAAGCCGAGAAGAAAAGAGACGACGTCATCGCTACCGATACGTGTGAATACACCCTACCAACGCCAGTGAGCAGCATGCAGCCATGAGACCTTAAATAAAGTAATTACAGATACTTATCCTGAGCACCCGACAATTAAGTAGATCAAATCCCACATTATCTTGTATGAGCGCCATTGGCCTGCCACTACTTTTGGGGATTTGCCATGACCGAGAGCTCTAATCAGCCCGTAGCCGATAAGTGTCCACGTTGGGCGTCCGACCTTATTGTGCGTATTCGTGACCTCGAGGTACAGCTCGGTAACATCCGTCCGGATAACAGCGAAGCCTGGCAGGTACAGCACGTCACTGACGTGTTTAATAGACTTGAAGATCCAGACAGCAGCGCTGTCTTTGCCGACTTGGTCGAGAGCCTCTTTGTCAAAGTAGCTCGTGGACTGCGTGAGGAAGGCTTCGTTTCAGATCAGATTGCGACTTTCATCAATAGCCGCATCCCAAGTGGCAAACTTAGCTACTGCAACAGGTCTGAAGTCGAGGCGGCACTACTCCACGACTGAGTCGCTAAGCTTCTGAGTGTATGAGTCAATTCCGAGTTCTGTGCTATAATCACCCAAGCATGTACTGCCCTTAGCGGCAGTCGTCTAGTCTTGGGGGATGATCCATGGTGCATAGACTTTGGCAGGGACCAGTGCGTCGGTTCGTGGACAAGGTATGGCACCTCAAAGTCAGGAACTTGGCCAACGTCGGCTTTCACTCCTATCAGCACAAGCTACCGGAAGAGCTAGGCATCGGGCGCATGCATGCGATTGCCACGGCGGATAAGGGCGAAGGACCTATTTGGATCTTTATCCATGGTTTCACGTCCCAGGCTCTAGATTGGGAGCCACTGCTAACTCAACTCACCGGCGACTTCAGCAAGATAGTGGCTATGGACCTACCCGGCCATGGCCAGACTGGACTCCCAAAAGGGCATCCACTCTCAGGCGATGACGTGCTCAATGCCGCTGTCGATTTTGTTCGCCATGAGGTCCCAATCGAACGCGGCTGCGTTGTCGTTGGCAACTCGATGGGTGGTCTGGTTACGGCAAAATTGACCATGGAGTTGCGCGAGCTAGTGCGAGGCATGGTTCTCATCTCACCCTTTGGCGCACCTTACACCAACGCAGAAATCGATACCGTGCTCGATCACTTCACGCTCACCGATTACAAACGCGCCAAAAACTTTGTCCTACAGCTATTTCCCAATGGCGTGCCAACGCCAGGGCTAAGAGCTATGTCGATCTATATGTGGGCGCACTTCAATCGCAAGCACCTCATTGAACTCATGCCGCAAGCTCGCAATTACCCAATGTTGACGGAATCAGATCTAACTTCTATGCCTGAGACCTTATTGATTTGGGGCACTGATGACTTTATCTTGCCATCGTCTGGCCTGGAGTTTTTCCGCCGTGCCATGCCGCGCAAATCGACCACGATCCTGACGCCCCCAAGATATAACCACATGCCTTTTTTTGAAATGTCCCAGCATGTGGCTAACGATCTCAGGCACTGGGCACAGCACCATAAATTGATTTAGTACCCTGAAATTTACTTTTGATGATGGTCAGCGTATGCCAGAGCTGAATGCACAAACATCTTCAGCGCGTGTGGCAAAGCACCATCATTAAAGTCGTATGCTGGGTGATGGAGTGAAGGGTAGCCACCCTCACGGCCGTCATCGACACCGATAAAGAAGAACGACCCCGGCACGCGCTCGAGGTAGTAGGCGAAATCTTCGCCACCCATCGTCGGGTGAGGTAGGCGATCGGCACTACCATTAGGTAGCACTTCGTGAGCTACTGCCTCTAAAAATCCGGTAGCTCCGTCATGATTGACGGTGGGTGGATAGCCCTCTTCGAAGGTTATGACTGCTTCGGCCCCATTAGCAGCAGCGATGCCCTTGGCCAAACGCTCGATCGCCGTCATGGCGCGCTCGCGGGCTTTGGGCGTCATAGTTCTCAAGGTGCCCGTTAGCTTAGCATAGGGAGGAATCACGTTGTTGGTAGAACCACCGTTAAACTGAGTCACCGACACCGCGACCGGCTCCGTTGGTGCCATGATGCGTGCAGATATACTTTGGAGCCCCTCGACGATCCTGGATCCGATCAGGATCTGGTCGGTGCCTAGATGCGGCAGGGCAGCATGACAGCCAGTACCCTTCACTTCAATGTGAAAGACATTGGTTGCCGCCATCAGCGGACCAGAACGGAAGTAAACCTTACCGCACGGCACTTCCGACCAGCCATGTAAACCAAAGATCACATCAACTTTGGGTGTTTCAAGTACGCCGTCATCACACATGACTTTGGCACCGGCTCCGCCCTCTTCTGCAGGTTGGAAGATAAATTTCACCTGCCCCCGAAGATGAGAGCGTAACTTCGATAAGACCATGGCACTGCCGAGTAAATTGGCCATGTGACCATCGTGTCCGCAAGCGTGCATGACGCCGTCGTGGCATGAGGCATATGACTTACCGGTTACTTCCTTCACGGGAAGGGCATCCATATCGGCTCTCAGTGCAACCGTGGGGCCCGGTTTTTCACCGGTAAGCAAAGCTACCACACCAAGCTTACCGACTCCCTCCTGCACCGTGAGTCCGGGAATTTGCTTGAGCTTCGCTGCAACCGCTGCAGCCGTGGCCTGCTCCTTCCAGGTAAGTTCTGGATAGCGATGACGCTCGTGCCTGAAAGCCACAACCTCTGGCAAAACTTGCTTAATTTCGCGCTCTACGAGTTGGCGCAGATCAGCCGACACGTTCAGTTTCATGCTTATTGATTCCTCAAATTTTCTAGAAAAAGCGACCAATCCTCAGGCCAACCAGACCAAAGATCCTTACGCCTTGGATATCATGATTTAAGGCCTGGTTAACAGCTGCATCGCCGCCACCGTTGTCCATTTTCAAGAGTCGGCCGATCTGCACGCCGATTGGGGTCCACTCGAAGAAGTAACTCCCGCCGGTGATCCAACCGAAATTCATGGCCAGGCTTAAAGCCGCTCCTTGTCCTTTAAAATGATAGGCTGTCACCCGGCTACCACTAGCCGAATCAACCGTTTCATCGGTATCTAGCGAGTTCAGAGTGCCGCGCCATTGGTGGAGGCTGAGGCTACTCTCGAAGTTAATGAAGTCAAATTGCGATAAATAGTAACGAGCTAACATCCCGCAACCCGTGCTTTCGATTGTAGCTCGGTAGCTTAGGCGATCGGCTAAATTTCCCGTACCGCTTACCCTACCCTGACCACCATAGAATGCCAGATACCACGCCGGATTAATTAAGCGCCCAATCTCAAGGCCATACTTTTGCCACGGTTTGGTTTGGCCGAGCATAGCGGCGATTCCGTAGCGATATGCCTTGTGTTTGTCATAAGTACTTTGCTGGTTAATCTCCGAGACTACTTGATTGCCGTCGCCTTCAATCGAGGCGAAGACGCTAGACTCCAGACTGGGATCTGCTGGTTCGATGATCTCCTCACCCTCCGCCGTCGGTGGGACGGGGCTGGTCATCCGGACTTGGGCGACGCCGCGACTTGCCTGAGCCAGCATCACTAATAAAGCCAACACACCGAATCTTACAGCGACGGAGCTTGGCACAGATTTTTTGGCTTCAAGCATACTTGCGTAATTTTCCAGCTAGGAGATCAACCAAAGCATTGTACGACTCTTGATGAAGATTTGGTAGCAACCTATCGCGAATCAGAGCCAAAGCTTCAAACCGCGAACGCGTGACTTGATACGGACGATTTGTGGTCAAGGCATCAAAGACATCGGCGAACGCCGCTATTTTCACTTCTTCAAGGATCTCTTTGGAGGTCAACTTGTGTGGATAACCACTGCCATCAAAGCGTTCGTGATGGTGCAGGATGATTTCTCTTGGTACCACACTGAGTCCAGAGGCCTGAAGCATCGTTGCGCCGTACTCGGGATGTTTCTTAATCTCAACCCATTCTTTTGGCGTCAATGCGCTTCTCTTGCCAAGGATATCGTGATCAATTTTACTCTTGCCCACATCGTGAAGCAGAGCTCCGAGAGCTAAATCCCTAAGTCTAGTTTGGTCTGATTCGCTCAATTGAATGGCTATAGCTAAACCGTAGGCACTAACTCTTGCACTATGAAAATAAGTATATTCATCGTGATTTGTCAGATGCCCGAGAGCACTGATACAAAGTGGATCAGCCTTTACGCAGTCAACCATCGCCGCAGCGATGTCAGACGCACGCGCGATAATCGCTGGCGTGATCTCGTGGTCGTAGAGAACACGAGTCATCTCTGCAGCTGCTTCCGTAAGTTTCACGATCCTGGCTCGAGGATAGCTCTCACGATCAATCATTCCGCTGCTGTGGAGTTTAAGATAGACCTCCGCTCGTGCCTTGGCCGTTGTCGGGTAAAAAAGTTCCTGATGCCCATTTGCTAAAAGGCGACTCAATTCATCCCGACTCCATACATATTCAGCTTGTGCATATAAAGTCAGAGTACCGGCGGCCTCAACATAAAGGTCAAAGTCCGTAGTGCTGTTGTCTTTGATACTGCCAACGGGGAACGCTTGCATCTTGCTCTTGTCGGGCGAGCCAAAATTAAACGAGTTATTGGAATTCACGGTAGGCTTCTCCTTGACCTGGGGGAAAAAACTGTGAGCGATGAGCTTAAGAAGGACAACGTAGACAGAGACGTTTGAGGATTTGACCGGCTCTCGCGACTGACTTGACCACAGGCTTTCTAAGCCCAGTGCGCGTCGCCAACCAATCGAGGTGAGATAAGTCCTGCCAGTTACTAATGAGAAAGGACCAGGCCTCCTCACCTTCGAGGAGTGCTTCCGCCGTCAGGACACGTAGCCGGTCAGCTGGTGCAGCATGAAGTGATTCAGGTAGGATCGACCGACCATAATCACTTTGGCTGAATTCTTGCCAAGCTACACTTGAGAGTCCGCTACGCTTAGTGACAAATGCCGCCAATGTCCGACACATGGGACAGGCAGCATCGTATAGTATGACCGGGTCGCTTGATTCCATATAGTTAGTTTACAACGACTCGGTCGATTCCAGGATCACTGAGCGAGGTATACCGCTATATTTTGGAGCAGAGTCACGGTATCTGGGCTTTGATTGGTCCAACCAGCGTAATAACGCGGCAAATCTGCATCGAGCACAAATCGGGCACCGTTGGCTTCGCTCTTGCCTACGGCAATTGACGCCTGGCCCAAGCCATCGGTAGCTAGGACGTTGATCCCACCCTTGTCTTGAATCACGTCTCCGTGAGCTTTAACTCCATCAACCGTCAATTGGTCGGCTACCGAAGTCAGCCCTTTTAGCAGGACGTGTTCTTTATTAAATTTGTCAGGGCCGATAGAGCTATTCAGTACCACCTTAGCCATCGGGTTTAGGATGTTGCCCTCTGGCAGCGCCGTCGAGAACGATGCTCCCATGGCCTTGGCTTCAGCAATTGCAGCAGCGTGCGTGATGGATCCATAGCCGGCACCGATAAAGATATTGGCTTTACTACTCACCACACGCTTGGTGATTTCAGCAAAGAAAGGGTGATTAGTCTGTAGGTCGGCCGGATCTGCCGAAGAGCCTGAAAGGATCCATATCTGCGAGTAAGATGCAAAAGTCGGGTCCTCGAAGGCCTGCTCAAAATTAGTGCTGCCAGGTTGCAGAGTCGGCCTCTCCGGTGCCTTTAGCTGCATATTGGTTATGGCTGGAG
>OMIY01000104.1 GCA_900299215.1 bacterium
ACAGACCAGAGCGTAAATCTCGAACTCGTGTTTGAGAAGTACGGCTGCCTCAAGTAGCACCGGGGTACTGACTTGCTAACGACCGCCGATTACCACATGATTGAAGCATGTTTCTCGACCAGGAACTCTTCACGTGTGGGCATTTAATATGCTGTATCGAATCATCAGAAGTACGGTGCTGGGACTTGGCTGCCTGACCATTGCATGGTTGAGCTCTGGAGGTACATCGATCGCTGGAGAAAAGGTGTCGGTGTACAAATGGGACCCTGTCCCTGGTGCGTCTTATTATCGTGGGCGCTACAACTACCGTGGAGCCGACGTCGCGTTCCGTACCGACTCAACTTGGCTCATGTTAAAAACGGTATCGGATATCACAGTCAAGGCCATCTCAAAAGAGGGGCGACTGATCACGGTTATACCGGTGTCTGCCTCGCATTTAACCAAGGGGTACCAGCAGCCTGGAGAACCCAAAGACAACTTCATCGGCGATCTAGCCCAAGGCAAGGACTTTGATCCACTTGAAGATGACGAATCGGAGCCGACGATCTCGTTTTCCGGTCAGACCCGAAAACTACATCCAGGGCAGTTGCGCCTATCGTTGCATCTAGCAGCTGGTCGAGAGTCGCTCAGTGCGCAAGCTGGTGTTGACTCTTACGGTGGGAATTCAGACATAGGCAGCACTAGTGTCGCCGTGAATTGGCAGCCTGCGAATGCAGCATGGTTGGTCTATATGCAAGGCGAGGGACACAACCTTGCCACCGTCGCCAGCGGCAGTCACAAAGCTGCCAAATTCTTACGAGCAACCGGCAAATCTTTCCTATTTTACGAGTTGAGTCGCGGTGCAGGAAAGGATGATTCATCACTTGGTATCGGCGCCGGCGGCATCTACACGCAGCTGCCTGTGATGGGTATTACTGATACCAATAAAGGCACTGCTACACTGCGACTGCAGTCAGCGACAGGACCTGCAATTGCGATTGAAGCTGCCAAGAATTTTTCTGAGCGACTGAACATATTAGGTCTGCTCAGCTACCAACCACTGAGCTTTACACCCAAGCTGAAATCCTTGAGCGCCATGGCCGACACGCTTTTACGTTGGCAGCTTGCACAACACTGGACCGCCGATCTCACGATGACCTGGCAGTGGTACAGAATGAACTCCTCTGCGACTTGCGAGATCGCCGACTGTCAAAATTTCAGTCAATCGACGAGCAGTTTGTTCATGGTCGGAGTGGGTTCAGGAATAAAATTTTGATCCCCGATGTAATTTTTTTTCTGCAAATTCCGATAATCAAAAAGTGTGCATCTGAATCAGCTAAAACTCTTGTGCCCCAACATTTACCAAGATTTAGCAGAGTAACAAAAATGGTCCGACGTGGGCATAATTGGTGACAAAGGGATTGCGAAATTGTTTGAAAAGGCAAGTTACTTTCGGTAAAAAATTTCTAACACAGTCGCAGGTCATGATACACTTAACTTATCGATGCGACATTTGTGTTGCTGAGAGTGTGGATAGGGTTCCCGAATGTTCGGGTTACTTTAACGTATGTGGGAGGAGATAAGCCTTGGTTAAGAAGAAAAAGAAAGCCGCTAAGAAGAAGACTGCTGCAAAAGCAAAAGCAAAAAAAGTTGGCACCGCTAAGAAAAAAGCTGGCGGCCGCAAAAAGAAGAAGGCTGCAGCTGCTGGCACCGCTGGCGCAGTAGTCAAGAAAAAAGCTCGCCGTAAGAAGAAAACCGGCGCAAAAAAAGCGAAGAAGAAGAAGTAATTTTTCCAATTTCGCTAATTCTTGGTTAGCTAACCAATGAATTAAGCCGGCTGCCAGAGAGCTCGTGGCAGCCGGTTTTTTTTATCTTCTGAGCCGCCCCTCCCCTTCGCTTAGGGGAAGCTGATTCTCGCGTAGCAATCGTGGGCGTGGATGGATTCCCGGTTGACTGCCTCAACCTCAAAGCCCTTGAGCTGCTTCAGATTGGAAGCCTGCTCCGCGGCGGCACGCACGATGTCTTCGACGAAGACTGGTTGATCGTAGGCGGCCTCGGTGACGAACTTCTCGTCCTCGCGCTTCAGCACTGGATAGACTGGGGAGCTAGCGCTACGCTCCAATAGGCCCAACAGCTCGTTGATCCCCGGGGCCTTTGCCTCCGGTGCTAGATGCACGGTCAGCTTGAGCTCGGATCTTTGGTTATGGGCACCGCGCTCTGATACTGCCTTGGAACACGGGCATAGCGATTTAGCCGCAACCTTGATGGTCACACTCTTGCGTGCTTTTTCTCCACTGACTGCGGTGAACACCACCTCGCTCTCGAGCAGTGCTGAGCGACCACTCACAGGCGCCGCCACTCGTCTAAACCAGCGAAAAGACGCCGACACCTGCGCAGAATTGGCATGAAGCAAGGCGCTGATGTCACTGGCGAAGCGGTACACACCGTCGATATCTAGGGGCTTCGCTGCGATCTCGTCCAAGGCCGTGATGAAACGCGACATATGCGTTCCGCGTCGTGAGGCCTCAAGGTCGACTCCTAGCTGCCAGTTGGCAACCGTCGACTGCTGCTCGCCCGTCGCTGCATCACCGGCGATGATGGGATAGGTCAGGCTAGTAATCCCCACCGACTCGATAGCGAATTTGGATGCCCCACTACTGGCTTGGACGTCAATCATTGCTCCCCCGGGATGCGCCGAAGCCCAGTCTATAGCGAACCCTACCGGGAAATGCAAATCCAGGAACCCGAAATTTCTGGGTAAGCCAGTGAATAGTGTCTTAATTTTAAATTCTCTCAAGTTTTGGCCAGTTGTTGCCGATAAGCTTCCTTAGAGTTAGTGGACCATAACAATTTAATTGCCCAGGCGTAGGCATCAAAGGTACTTGCATGTCCGTTCGCAGTTATCCCTTGCTTATGGCAGTACTATCCTTTGGGATCAGTAACTTAGCGGCTTGTGACGCGAGTAGCGGTGGGCCCCTCCAATTGCCGGGCTTTAGTTTTGATTTTGGGGGCGGGCATAAAAACGACCAGCCGGAGTCCCAAACGGCCGAGCCACCGCAAGAAGTGGCTGGAGCGTTCCTTACGTGCGCATTTATGGACGACCAAGAAACCGTCGCCGCCAAGGGACGGGACGGATCCAATGTCGAGCTCGGATGTGGTCTCTACAAACGTTCGTTCGACACTCCCAAGAAGAAGAAGAAACCTGAACTTACCAATATCGCTGGCTTGCAGTCTAAAACCGGCGTGAGCTGCATTAAGCGCAAGACTGTCCGCATCGTCAGCACTAAAACCCCCGAGATTAAAGAACTGCAAACCCAGTTTGAAATTCAGACTGCGGAGCTACCCTGCCAGGTGCAAATGCGGGTCTGGGACTCAAGCGGCCGTCGAGCTCTCTTTGTCAAATCCATACCTACGGTTACTCAAGCTGGTGCAAAAGACGGCTTCGATATCGAAAACGATATGGAAAACCAAGAGCTCAGTTATGCCGAGGAACAAGCCTCCGGCAATGCCCCGTCGGGTATCAGTACCCGTGCACCCAACTCGACACTGGGTAACTGGCTTGCCGCAGAAATCGGTGGCTCAGTGGGCGACGATTTGTCCAAAGCCAACAACCAGAACTTCAACGGTGGCCGCCTCATCGGCGTCAAACCTGAGTACGATTTTATCCCATCACTAAACAGCAAGTCGGTTAGCTCCGGTGGCGTGGTTCTGAGCAGTAGTGGCTATGGCGTCGGTAGCTCGTCCTCTTCCAGTAGTCAAACGAGTGCCAGCACAACCACCACAATCACGACATCTAGCGACTCTAATTACGATGCACTCACACCAGAAGAGAAGCGCAAACTGATGCAGCAAAAGCTGGCTAAACAAATACTTCTATCGAAAGGCAAAATGGACGGTGGATCGTGCGTTCCATCAAGCTCGAATCAAACCACACCTCCATCGGCCACAGGCCAAGGCGCAGACGCACCCGCAGCCAGCGACGTTACTTGTAGCAGCGCGACTGGCTCGACTCCCAAACCAGGGTCACCCCTAGATAAATCTAAGACACCGCCCGGGGGTCCATCGCATTCTGGATCGACTCTCCCAAAAAATTGAGCATCAGGATCAGGGCACTGATCACGGCAAAGACCGATACAATAATCCACCAACTGGATAGGTTGGCTTTGCCCTGACTCAGTAGCTCACCCAGACTTGGCGTCGGAGGCGGCACACCCAGAGAGAGAAAATCCAGCGCCGTTAGGCCCATCACGCCATCGGCTATGCGAAAGGGAAAAAACGTGATCACCGGAGTCAGGGCGTTGGGGAGCACATGCCTTAGGATGATACGCCACCGCTTGCCGCCAAGGGCTATAGCGGACTGCACATATTCAGCCTGACGAGCTCGTAAAAATTCGGCACGCACATACGCTGCCAGTCCCATCCAGCCAAAGAGTGAGAGCAAGACAAAGATAAGGGTGACTGAAGGCTCGAAGATTGAGCTCAGAATGATCAGCAAATAAAGCTCGTTCTGCGCCGACCAAACTTCGATCACTCGTTGGCAAATGAGGTCGAATACCCCCCCCACGTAGCCTTGAACAGCGCCCATTAAAATTCCTAGCACTGATCCGAAGACAGCAAGTGTCAGCCCAAAAAGGACAGACAGGCGAAACCCATACACCAGACGAGCCACCACGTCACGCCCGCGATCATCCGTACCTAACCAATGACTGTGATCAGGTGGCGACGGCGCCGGAACACTGAGGCGTGTATCAATGTACTGATAGTCAAACTCGACCGGTGGAAATATGGCCCAATTGCCTGGGCGATGCAGAGCCTCGGCCACAGTGGGCTCGTGGTAGTCCGCCTCCGAGTCAAACACTCCGCCAAACGTGGTCTCAGGATAGCTCACGAGTATAGGCCAATAAAGTTTACCCTCGTAGCGTGCAATCAATGGCCTCTGGTTGCATAGAACCTCTGCAGCGAGCGACAGCGCCAACAGTACACTTAGTACGATCAAACTGACGTAGCCACGCCGGGAGCTGCGAAAGATTTGCAGCCGGCGCCTGACGAGGGGACTCAAAGCCATCCGTTCACTCCGCCACCTGCTCGAAACTGATGCGAGGATCAACCATCACGTACATCATATCACTCAGTAGATTACCGACGACAAAGAGGATGGAGAAAAAGAACTGGGTAGCCATCACCACAGGATAATCGCGCGCCATGACAGACCGATAGGAAAGCAGGCCCAGACCATCAAGACTGAATAGCGTTTCGATCAGGAGACTGCCGGTGAAGAACATGGTGAGAAAACTTCCGGCAAATCCAGTCACCAATGGAATCATCGAATTGCGGAACACATGCCGCCAAATCACCCAAGTTTCCTTAACCCCCTTGGCGCGTGCCGTCAGGACATACTGCTGCCCCATATTATCGACGACGGTGTTCTTGGTTAGGCTTGTCATGACCGCAAAACTACCGACGTTGAGGCAAATCAGCGGCAACGCTAGATGATGCAGCGTGTCTTTGATCCTCCCCCAAGAATCTAATGCCAGATAATTGTCACTATGGAGTCCAGCAATCGGAAATACATCCCAAAAACTGCCGCCTCCAAACAGCCAGATCAGTAACACACCAAGCACAAAACCAGGCATACTGTAGCCGACTAATACGATAATGCTAGTCGTCACATCAAAGGCCGTACCCTGACGTACAGCCTTAGCCACGCCAAGAGGAATGCACAGGGAATAGGTCAGGAAGAACGACGTGACCCCCAACCATAGAGAAACTGGCAACTTGTCACGCACCAAATCAACGACTGCTTGGTGATGAAAATAGGATTCACCAAATTGAAACGTAAAAAGCTTATAGGTCCAACGTCCAAGACGAACTGGCCAGGGTTGATCAAACTCGTAGAGCTTTTTTAATTCGTTGATTTGCTCCTCATCGAGTCCCTTGCGCATCGCACGACTCATATCACCGGAGGCGACCTCGCCACCCGAGCTATGCCTCGATTTGGCAATGAACTGCTCAATTGGCCCACCCGGCACAAATTGAATGATGGCAAAGTTGATCAGCACTACACCAAGTAGTGTCGGCAACATCAATATCAGGCGTTTAAGGATGTAACTCCGCATTAGAGTAGCGGTGCTCCTTTTGCTTGTGCATCGGAAAGGCGCTGAGCCTTAGCAGCATCGAACCACATCAGTTCGTAAAACTGCCTCGTTGTATAGTAGGTCGGTGAAGTCCCCGGATGCCCAAACTTATCCCAGTAGGCTAGACGGTAATTGGGCGAGTGCCAGTTATGCACCATCAGATGCAGATGGTAGAGGGCTCGATCTAGACATTTAGTCATGAGCTCAAGCTCAGCCCGACTTTGAGCATAGATGACCTTCTCGACTAGAGCATCCACTGCCTTATTTTTTAGCCCACTATAGTTTTGCGAATAAGGTTCGCTCGCAGAGGCCGAGGTCCAGTAGGACTTCTGCTCGTTTCCGGGAGACTGGGACTGACCAAAGATCAGACTCGTCATTTCAAAGTCACGCTGGTCAACCCGACGGATATAGACACTTTGTTCCTTCTCCTCGATGCTGACATTGACCCCAAGCTTACGCAGGTTTTGCAGATAAGGTTCAACCACCCTCTGAAGCCCACCTGGCTCAATCAAGAACTTGAATGCCAGCTGACCACCTGGCCCCGTGGCGACGCCATCCTTGATTTGATACCCCGCTGCCTTCAGAAGTTGCATGGCAGCACGAAGACGATCCTGGATGGACTGTCCCTTGCCGAGCCATCCCATGGGCTTTGTAAATACCTCCTCTGGCAAATCGGCCTTGAGCGGCGTGAGGATCGCCAGTTCCTCGGCCGATGGCATGCCACTGGCCGCCAAAGTGGTGTTTTGGAAAAAGCTCTCATTGGCAGCATACTGACCGTAAAAAAGATTCTTGTTCGACCATTCAAAGTCAAAGGCCAAAGCCAGTGCCTGACGTACGCGCAGATCCTGAAATAGAGGCGACCTAAGGTTATAGACAAAGCCTTGCCCGCCTTGAGCGTTGCGCGTGGTGAGTAGCTCTTTTTTGATGTAGTGCAAGTCGTCAAACTTGGGACCGTTCATTTCCTTCGCCCACACCTTAGCCATGCGCACGTCGTAAAGGTCAAAATCCCCGCGCTTAAAGGCCTCGACCATCGCTGTCGGGTCTTTAAAGTACTTGACGATGATGGTGTCGAAATTGAAGCGCCCGCGATAGACGGGAAGATCCTTAGCCCACCAATTGGGATTGCGCTGGAAACTGATCGACACACCGGGACGCATCTCAGCCACGGTGTATGGCCCAGAGCCGATAGCTCGAGAGGCAAAATCACCGGCGTCATAAACATGCTTAGGAAATATCGCCATCTCGGTCGTGATCAAGGCTATCTCAGGGTTCTCCTTGGCATAGACAAACTTAACCGTGTGCGGATCTAGTGCCGTAACGGTTTTGATATCGGCCCAATAGGACTTATAGAACGGAGCCACTTTATTTGATTTGAAGGTTTCAAAACTGAAGACCACGTCGGCCGAGGTCAATGGTTTGCCATCGGAGAACTTCGCCTCTGGCCGAAGTTTGACCGTCATCGATAATTTATCGGCGGCCAACTCAAAGCTCTGCGCCACACTAGGATAGCGGCTGAATGGCTCATCTAGGGAGTTGTCACCCAGCTCTTGAAAGACGAGGCTCGCCACTTCGGGAGCGATATCACCTTTGAGCGCGTAGGGGTTGACCGTATCAACACCACCCTCCATGCCAATAACCAGAGTTCCACCCTTTGGAGCTTCAGCATTGGCGTAGTCAAAAGCCTTAAACCCTGGACGATACTTGGGCTCTGATCTCATGGCGATTCCACTACCTTCAGCTGCAACGGCACTGCCGTGTGCTAGAGTGGCGAATAAGACAGCTGCCAGGGTCTTCAGCATGATCTCGTCTCCGAATATGAACTTGGACTAGGGAAGTTGTGCTTTGGATTGTAAATTACCTTAGACCCATTTGTCAGGCGGGACTTGCGATATGAGGCGTGGACTAACATTGTACGGACTTTGGCTGCTTACTTGGTGGCATCGTCTGCGTCACGATCTAGGGCGAGAACTCACCGTTGCAGCAGCCAGCTTGATCATGTTTGGCACTTTTCTGTACGTGTTTAATGACTTTTTGAATGTGCAAATTGCCAGCATTGCTATGGCGATGCAGGCTGCCTTTGCTCACACTTTAACGATTGTAGTACTGATCCTGGCCTGGAGTATTGGGCTTTACTGGATCCAAAAACGTGAGCCGCGAGGCGTCGCCAGTATGGCCCTGTATCTTGGGGAGTCACGCTCGGTCATAACGCTATTTCGCTGGCTTCAATCGTTAACGATCATCGCTCTCTCGCACGGATTAGCATGGTGGCTATCAGCAAGGTACCTAGCACGATGGGGATTTGAGACCTCACTTGCCACCGAGTTGATCATGCTAGCTACGACCGCTATTGCCTGGTCAGTCTTGGTACGCTTGCGTCCCAACGCATCGCTTCAGAATCTTGTGTTGTCCGAGCTCAAATTTGACCAGTCCATGGAGGGCCCTGCCAACAAACTTGGTATCCTCGCTGATTGGCGACTTGCTCACATACTGCACCGCAGCCGCCTGTGCCATCTTCTGATGCTGATCGCTTTGTCGTTTGCATGCCTCATCACTATCAGTGTAGCGAATGCAGGTCCTCTGTTTGTAGCTTGTGTTTGTGCATTGGCGACAGGCTTTCTTTTGGCAGCCATGCTTAATGTGCAAATGGCGGCCGATTTACGCCATGCTTGGCTCGAACGCGGTTTAGGGGTTAGTCACGACGATTTCATGAGTGCATTTCAAAAGGTCGCAACCTACCTGGCCATTACCAGCGGTATTCTCACTTTGATTGCCTATGGCTTAGGCTTAGTCCTCACGCAGACTCCACCAAGTTTGTTGTCCGGATCCCTCGCAGCACTGAGGGTCGCTGCAGTTGCTGCGGTCCCAGCGCTGATTACCCCTAGCCTACTCCTTCAGGTAGACGGACGTCGCCTTGCCGTGTCGCTACCGCTTGATTTCGTGGTCTGCCTTTTTGTTGGCACAGCAGTCATCGCCCACTGGTTGGGTTTGGCCTTGGTTCCGCTTCTGATTAGCACCGCTCGCAGTAGCCAAGCTGGGAGGTTTTATCGCGCATGAGTCAAGATCCCATAATCAAGACGGAGGATGTCTTACTCGTCACCAATGCTTTGACTAAAACCTATCCTTCGGGCTTTAAACTTGGCCCCCTAAATTTGCGGGTAAATAAAGGCGAAACCCTGGGATTAGTCGGTAAGAATGGTGCGGGAAAGACCACGACCTTTCAACTTCTGACTGGTAACGCCGATACCAGCTCGGGCGAGGTCCGTCTTCTGGGCCAAAGAATGACGCCTGACAGTGCCGAACTCAAGCGCATGATCGGCTACCTACCGCAAGATCCAACCCTACCACCGTGGTCCAGTGGCTACGAAGTGCTCATTTATGCCGCCAAACTTTATGGCATCAGCAGTCCACAGGCCGCGGTAAAATCTCAGATGGAACTTTGGGACTGTGCCAGCTACGGCAGCAAGCCACTTGCTACCTTATCGTATGGAATGCAAAAACGAGTAGGTCTGGCCTTGGCTACTCTACACAGCCCCCCCCTACTCATATTGGATGAACCATTCTCTGGCCTAGATCTGACGCACATCAAAACATTGGAGTCCGCCATCGCAGCCCGTGCGACCAATGGCCAAGCAACTATACTAAGCACCCATGTATTGAGCTTCTGCGCTCGCCTTTGTCATCAGGTCCAAGTTTTGACACACGGCTCCTTGACCATCGTCGAGCCTTGGCAGTCAATTGGTCTACAGGAGAGGGAAGCGGCGATCGAGGTCTGCTTTTTTGGCGAGGGAGCAAAGCCTTGACTACAACTGACGCCATACAAAAGCCGTCGACCCTTGGCTTCGGTCATTTTACCCGGCGCTTCGTCTTGCCGCTTTGGCCTTGGTATGCTAGTGGCACGGTGCTGTTAGCTGCCATCAACATCATCAACCTAGAGATCCCGCAGCTAGCTAAAGAGATCATCAATAAACTGGTCAGCAATGAGTCACTAAGTGACCAAGCAAATGTGGCATTGACTATCGTCGCACTCGGATTTCTCACGATCCTGATCCGAACTCTGTCGCGCATCTTGATATTCTGGCCAGGGCGGCAGGTCGAGGCCCTCACTAAATCATATCTTTTTGCTAAAGCTCTTAGGTTAAGAGAAAAGTTCTTTAGCGACCATGGTATGGGCGATCTCATTTCACGATTGGCCAACGACGTTAGTCAGCTTCGAGCATTCTACGCCTTCGGAGTGCTGCAAGTGCTTAACGTCTTATTTCTGACAATCTTTACCCTGGCCAAAATGAGTTCCATACATTTAACACTAACCCTGCTCCTGCTAATTCCGCTGGTGCTAACCTTTGTTATCACCAGATATGCCATGCCGAAAATTCACGTCTATTCTAGGGCCAATCAAGATGCCATTGGCTCGCTCACCAGTCGCGTGACTGAAGCTTTTGTTAATGTACACGTGATTCAGGCAAATGCCGCTCAAACCGCATTTTGTGATCGTGCTGCAAAACAAAATGACGAAGTATTTAAAACGTCGATGCAGCTAGTCTACATCCGTACATTTATATGGCCCCTGATGTCCTGTCTGGCGGGGGTATCTCAACTCGTCGTCCTACTATATGGCGGCCACGAAGTCATGGTTGGTAGGCTATCAGTTGGCGACATACTGGCTTTCAATGTTTACATCGGGCTCCTCACCTTTCCTTTGACCGCACTCGGAATCATCCTGTCTCTCCTACAGAGAGCGAGGACTGCGCTAGCTAGGATTGGGGCCATAGACCAAGCAGTGCCAGAGACAGCCCCATTAGAAAAAGAAAATGAGCTACTACTTCCCGGACCATTACCGTCCGCAGAGCTAGAAGTTCGAGGACTTAACTTCAGCTTTCCTGGTAGTGACACCAAAGTCCTAAGTGACCTCAGCTTTACCCTAAGCAAAGGTAAGCGTCTTGGTATCTTTGGACGTATCGGCAGCGGCAAATCAACACTGTTTCATGTGCTAACCAGGCTTTATGACCCACCGCCCGCGACTATTTATTACCGCGGTCACGATATCCTAGAACTGGCGCCTAATATCTTAAGGCGCGAGATCGGCTATGCCTTGCAGCAAGCACATCTATTCTCTGCCAGCATCAAAGCTAATATGACCCTGGGGTTGAGTCCAGAGCCCGGTATTGAAGACTTGCGTGCAGCTGCCAAAGCCGCTCAAATTTTAACGGAAATCGAAGCCTGGCCTGATGGGTGGGAGACTGAAATAGGCGAACGCGGAATCAGGTTATCAGGTGGTCAAAAGCAAAGGCTAGCCCTGGCGCGTATGCTATTGCGGCGCCCACCCATTATGTTGCTTGATGACGTCCTCTCTGCAGTGGATCAGGCTACGGAACGGCGACTCATCGATCAAATTTTCGCACTTGGGGCTTCGATGATCATCGCCTCGCACCGCACAAGTGCACTGATGCGCTGCGATCAAATAATCATCATGGACGAGGGCAGGATCACCGCCCAGGGGACCTTCGACGATTTGGTAAAAACTCATCCAGAGCTCCTTTCCACAAAGTAATCGCCCTCCTGACAGTCTCAGACTTAAGGCCACGTTAAGCCAAGTTAGAAATGTGCCGATGTTCTGATCGGATAGGCACACCTGTGGCCTATTGGCCGGAATTATTATGGACGCAGAAAAGTAACTGAGATGAGCGAGTTTAAGGACATCGCAAAAACTGATAGACCAACGATCGCCCGTGATTTAACGGTGCGCCTGGTTCGTGTATTACTCGTCGTCTTTGTAATTGCGGCCTCGACAAACTATGTCATCACACTCAGCCACGACAACCAGGCTTTGCGCGAGAAAGCGGAGGAAACCGCTAACAACCTGGCTTCTGTCTTGGTCAGCCCCATGTGGAACCTCAATCGTGACGAGCTTGAAAAAATCATTTCGATCTACCGCCAATCTGGCATCGTCAGCGATATCGAATTAGCTGAGATTCAGGAGACGGCCCAGCACCAAGAGGTTTCTCAGACCGTCCGCATTCCTTGGCAAAACAGCTCAGGTACTTATTCACTTACACTTAGTCGTGACATTATCAGGCAAGATGAACGCGACGGCCCTCAACTCATAGGTCGCATCCAAATCAGATTCGCCGACCGCGAAAGCCGGCGGAAGCAAATCGAATCGGTGCTCTACTCGGTGCTAGTGTTTGCATCGATTTCGGCGACTTTGTTCGTGGCTACCACCATTCTCATGCGTCGCTTCATCAGAGTCCCCCTCGACGCTCTATCAGCCGAACTCAGCCTCATTGCCTCCGGTGACTACCAACATAAAATGTTACCGGCAAGGCAAGCCGAAATCGCTATGATCGCTGAAAAGGTTCAGGTCATGGCTAAAGAAATCTCGCTTCGCGAGGACGCACTCCAGCAGAATCAAAATAAGTTAGAGATTCTCAACGTAGCAATTCTAGACATATTCTCCTGCGCCACGCCTGATGCACTGATTCGCCAGACTATGGTTCAGTCATTTCGCGTCACCAACTGTGAGACTGTGACCTTCGCCTACGATGCTGATCATGCCAATGTCCAATCTGACCGTGGCCTAAGCTCATATGTTGGAATCCATGGCCAGGTTTTTGAAGCCGATGCGGCAACGCTCGCGAATCACACTCCAACACCAGACGACCGTAAGGTATTCGCTTTCCCACTCAAGTCGCGCGACCGCGTCATCGGCACCATTACGGTGGCATTTGCCAACGTCGCGAACGTCATGGCTGTCCAGCTCCTACGCTCACTCCTTTCACTCGCCACCATGGCATTAATTAGAGCGGCTGAAATCCGCGAAAAAGCGTTCATCGACACCGAGCTGCAAGTTGCCGAGACCATGCAGCAGTCGATGGTGTTTGATTACAAATCTAACCCACCACGCAGCATAGTGGTCGCCGATCATTACGAACCAGTCCTGCGCGTCGGAGGTGATTGGTTCAGCATTATCGAATCGCGCGATGCTCGCAGCGTATTCGTTATTATGGGTGACGTGACGGGGCACGGATTGGCGCAGGGGCTGATCACAACGGCGATGGCCGGTGCCATGACTCTTATTGAAAGCCTAGTCAAAGATCAGGAAACATCCCAATTCATGACTCCAGCCGATATCATCACCCACCTTGGCACAGTCATGCGCAAGTTACTCGGCCAGGGCACGCTGAGAATGACTTGCGTAGCCGCTCAAATTAACTTCGATCTGGGCATCCTCAAAGTTTGCAATGCCGGCCATACATTCCCGCTGATGCTGCGACAGTCGGAGGCTGAAGGCACCAAAGCCGAGGCTCTATCCAAGCTTCAACAAAATATGCTCGGTGGAGAATCTAGCCCCGGCAGATCAGAGCAAAAATCAGAACAAGGCTACGTCAATGCCACTTACAACATCGGCAAACGGGATCTGCTGGTTTTCTACACGGACGGTTTGACGGAGGCCAAAAGCAAGGATGGTCGCGGCTTCTATCGTCCCTTCCAGCGCCAGTTTGGTAAGATCAGCAGTGCTCGCTCAGCTACCGCTCTGAGAGACGAGATCCTTAGTCAGTTCCGTAGCCACACAAACGATGTGCCGGTAGCGGACGATATTTGCCTAATTGTTATTGGGCGGCGCCCTGACAACATCGAAGAAGCTGCCTAAGCTCCAACATTGCAGCGTCTGGCCATAGAAAGAATGTCTCCGATCTGCTAGCGTAGCAGGCATGAGAACACGAACTATCAGCCATGCAGCAAGTGGTGACGATGCTGCGACGTCCAGTGGGTTCCTGAGCGATTTGCGAGGACTTCGCCGGCTATGGCCGTTTTTGCGACGTGAAAGTCGGTTAATTTGGATTGCAGCGGTGCTCATACCGTTGATTTCTGCACTTCAGTCAGCCTTGCCTCTTATTTTACGCCAGACTATCGACCATGGTGTGATCAAAGGGGATACCACCAAGCTGCTCATCGGGTCCGCATTCTATCTAATCGCAGTGGCGGCCGAATACTTAGCGCGGTCAGGACAAACCATAGCGTCGTCATTGGCAGTACTACGCATGATTAAAACCATGCGCGATAAAGTCATGCGACACGTCTTGGATTTACCTGCCTCATACCACGACCGTACTCTCAGCGGCACGCTGGTAACTCGTGCTACAAGTGATTTTGACAACCTAAGTGAGTCTTTAAACTTAGGCGTGCTCAATTCGATAGTAGATGTCGCCGTCCTCATCGGTTGTGTGGTCGGAATGTTTCTACTAAATTGGCACCTGGCCTTGGTGGCACTGGCAATCTTGCCACCCGTGACTTGGGTGGTACAGTGGTTTTCCGCGGCACTAAAGTCCGCAATGACAAAGGCCCGCGTTAAAATTGCAACGCTTAATGCCTATACGCAGGAATGCTTCTACGGACACACCACGATCAAGTTACTTCGCGCCGAAAAAACTTCTGCTGAGACTTACGACAAACTGAACACTGAATATCGTGACGCGCAAATGTCTAGCGTGATTCTAGATGCCGCTATGTTCGCGGTCCTCGACGGCATCGCTTCGATCACCTTAGGATTGGTGCTGTGGTTAATTGTAAGTGGATACATTCAAGGAAGTGCAGGCGCCAGCTGGGGATCAGCCATCACTGCGGGTGTGTTGGTGGCCTTCGTACAGTACATTCAACAGCTATTTGAACCACTCAAACAGCTCGGCAACAAAATGGCGATGCTGCAAGGAGCATTTACGTCTATCGATCGCGTGTTCGGGATACTTGGTCGGGAAGAACGCATAGGTGGCATTCAGCAAGTCTCTGACGTTCCTGGTGACGTGGTCTTTGATGATGTGAATTTTAGCTATCAAAAAGATACCGCCCATGCACCCGTCTTGCGTAGTGTCAGCTTCAGCTTAAAGTCAGGCCAGTCACTTGCCTTGGTCGGTGCAACTGGAAGTGGTAAGTCGACGATTATCAAGTTGCTTACCAAGTTATACGAGGGCTATTCGGGCAAAATCACGATAGGTGGTCGGGACCTAAGTTTGCTTGAACCGACATCGCTGCGCAGCCATATGGCCGTGGTACCCCAAGATATCGCATTGTTCGATGGCACTATCGCTTTTAACATCAGCCTCGATCGTCCCGGTGTCAGCCGCGATCATGTCATTAAAGCAGCACGCGAGATTGGCGCCGCCAGTTTTATCGAACGGCTGCCCGGAAGTTACGATTACGAAATCAGAGAGCAGGGCAGCAATCTGTCCCAAGGGCAAAACAGCTAATCGTCTTTGCGCGTGCGCTGGTGTCGTCCCCCTCGATTGTGGTCTTAGACGAGGCCACGTCGTCTATCGACCCAGAATCAGAGTCGATCATTCAAGAGGCTACGGCTAGACTCCTTGCACACCGCACCGTCATTGTGATTGCCCACCGACTCTCGACCGTCAGACGATGCGACCAGATATTGGTTATGAACCTAGGTCAGATCGTTGAACGCGGCACCCACCGGGACCTTTACTCCAGCGGTGGTTATTACCACCAATTAGCCGAAACTACGCTAGTAGCGGCTGATTCCGACGC
>OMIY01000105.1 GCA_900299215.1 bacterium
CGCGCAGCTGGCATGGTGCTACCGCTTAGGCTACTAACCATGATCGATGCACTGGCTTTGCACAAAAGGCACGAGCGACAGTGATATCCCAATTTGAGACGACCATCAGCTTCCGTCAGCACCATAACGGTTACTTCGTCGCCACAAAGCGGATTAGTGGCAGTAAAAGCTGCTGCTCCTGCCATTTCTTCCGTATAGCCCACTGGATGTCGGGCATGACTTAAGATTCGATCTTGATAAGCAGCAGAGCTGACGTCTTTAGGTTCCTGATCGCTCACGCCTCAACTCGTGAGGTCAAGCGGCTATAAGCGTTGACTAGCAACTTGAATGCCTGATCATCGCCACCCTGCAGATCTGGATGTAGCTTCTTGGCCATAGCAATGTAGCGCTGCCTAAGGTCACCGGGTGCAGGTAGACCCTCAAAGCCCATGAAACGCAGAGCCTCCAAATCGGCCGGTCCAAGTAGCGGTGCCGCTGTGGTTGTTTGCGATCGCCGCCGCCTAAATTCGTCACGAATATCCTGCGCCCCACGCTGCGAACGCTGACGGCGTGATTCTTGCTCCATCAACTGGCGGCGCTGCACCAACCATAGCCGCAAACTGCTCTCGCGCAGTTGTTGATAACAACCAGTTAACCGCTCGCGAGCGCCTATCAATTCACCGCGCACATTAGTCAAAAATGATGTTAGTGACCGACATTGAAGCTCTGGTGGCATACCCTGCGGTAACTCGTCTAAGCGCAAATTAGCGAAGGGGACTGGTAATTGGCAGATTTCTTCAAGCCTAGAGTTGTGTCGCAGCAGAGTAGTCCACAAGCAAGGAGCGTCATCGCTGAATGGCAAATCCTTCAAGTCGCGTGACTGCCAGGCCTTGCTCAAGGCCTGCTCAACTTTGGCTACATCAACCGCGTCGTAAGCTGCAAAAACTGGTTCGCTGAGAAGAGCTGCCTGAAAAGGGCCGGTAGTCGTCGCTGATGGCGCCCTGAACCAAGCACTGGGTCTATCCGCCGTTAACATCGGCAAACGAAAACGTAAGGTGTTCTCTAAAGCACGAATCCGCTGACTGAGATCGGTTACGGTATCGACTGGGATCAACTCAGAGGTTAAGCGTTGCCGTACGGCTTCGACAAAAGCGCCACGACTTGCGAGTTCTGCAATCACAGCATCCAAACAGGTAGACACCGGCCCATCCTGAACAACGGCCGTTACAAACCAGTCGTTGACAAGTCGTTCGGGGGTTTCAGTTTTGAGCTCAGAGTTTTTTGCCATAGCTTAATTTAACTAAACTTAATCTTTTTTCTGTTCTTTACTGTAGCTGCGCTCAAGTTGCTCCGACAGTCGGTTCAGTTCGTGTGCCACTTCCGAAAAGGCATCACCCTTACGAAGGTAGGTGCGAGCATTAAAACGCCCCTCTCTCAGGGCTCTAAGGTGCCGCTTGAATGCAATCGTCGGTCCCACCAGTTTGTGCGTGTAAAGAATCGATAGCGTTACTGTTGATACGATGTAGATCAGAAAACAGGCGTAAACCCAAATCTGGGTACCTCGCCAGTAGTCCATGAAAAGCTCTCTCACTTCGTCTTCCGCATCCGTCAGCAATACCACCGAATTAACCAGACCGGCAAAGTTGTAGTAGACGATCCAAGCCAATGCGGCAGCAAAAAAAAGTGATAACACGATGGAATAAAGGCCGATTTTGATTTGCAACAGTGGTTGCAAAACAAAATTGCGCACTCGCCTTTTAGCTTTACCTCCGGGGGTCATTTCAGACAATGGCTGGCTAAAAGGTTGTGAACGTGGCTGCGGCTCTTGCTGCCCCAGGTTAGGTTGTTGATTGTTCACCGCCATACCCCCTTTTTTAATGTACCTGCCACTGCAGTCTCGAAATAATTATAACTATTTTACATCGTAAGTATAAATCAACTCACCGACCATGTTGTCCGGTACTGGGAACTGCATACTGGAAAGGGCTAAATAAACGCATTCCGCCAACTTAGGATCGTTTGCTGATCCTCCAGTGTGCTTAAGCTTGGCCATGGTGCCGCTCTGCTTTGACAGTAGGAAAGTAAAGTTCAGGGTCCCGCGTAGATTATCGTTGAAGTCTAACCTGTCGGTGTAGCACCGGCGTACCGTCCCGTCATGTGCATTAAGCACCTCTGCGATCGTCTTGGCATGGTAGTTGTGGCGCATGAGATCGAGTTTATAGAACATGACAATTTGTCGCGTAAACGTGATGCTGCGCCTAAGTTCGTTGGTCGTAGAGTTGTCATTATCTGCGCTACTGATTGCTTTTTTGCCTGCGAAAATCTCCTGCACAAGTCCAGTTTTGCCGTCTATCACGGCTGCCACTGAACTTTCTTTACGTTCCTTGCCCTGCTCTTTAAAGGGATTCGCAATCGACTCGAAAGTCACCGCTAATCCATCTGACCCTTGCGGCTTCACAGTCCAGCGGCCTAGGTTGGAAAGACATTGCCTCTTAACAGCATAGCGATAGTGATCGGCGTCACGGACCCAGGTTCGTTTGGCCCCTGTTGAGTCGACTAGCTCAATTTTATCCACACGATACTTGCCGGTCGAAGCCGCCCAAATTTGTCCTGCCACTGACGTCGGCTGGCGATTCGGATCGAGGCTGATCATTACCGTGGATGAGCGCAAGATATCCGTTAAGTAGACCTGGACGTCACTAGTGAAACCGCCGCGAAAGTTTTGCAGGTTGAGACTGACAAAAAAAGCTCCTCGATTTTTGTCAAAGTATTCCCCATGCCATTCGTTGAGCCTCAAATTGGATGGCTGTTCCTGGACTCCTGGATTGCTTGGCGCCTCCGGACTAGCACCTCCGGATCCAGCGGCGGCAACCAAGAGTGCACGCTTGCCCGCATAGATGTCCTGAACCGCCCCCGTGGCGCCATCGATGACCGCTGCCACGCTGCTGTCTTCGCGGCTACGGCCAAGCTCCCTAAAGGCATTGGGAGCCGTGTCAAAATTGATAGTGAGCCTATCGGCCCCTTCCGGCGCAAACATCCAACGTCCCAGATTCGATAGACAGTGACTCTTAATCGCAAATTTAAAATTTGTACTACCGCTAGTCCAACTCCGCTTGACGCCAGAGCCGTCGATGACTTCGATACGACTTATCATGTACTTACCGCTTGGACTGATGAAGTATTGACCAGGTGGACTGCTTGAGACCCTGGTCGGATCGAGCCTCATCAGATGCGTTTGTTTTTTTTGTGCATCGCTAAAAGTGACCCTGACCTCAGAGACTCGCCCCTTGGTGCCAGCTAGCTTCTGGACACCCAATTCGACGAACAGGCCACCATATTTCTTGGCAAAACGCTCGCCCCGCCATTCTTTGGTTACGGTCTCGTCGGCACCAGGAGCAGCCCAGGTCGCTGGAGCTACTGCCGGAACCGGCGCCGGTGCAGGCTTCGGGACCGCCACTGCTGTAGGCGCCACGTTGGCCTTACCCCTCTGGCGCTCGGGTGGCTTTTTGCCACCGGCCTTGGTTGTTTTCACCGACTTGGGTTTGACCGGTGCCGCCAAAGCAAAGCTGCCCATTGTTGAGCTGCCCGAGCTCAAGAGCGTAAGTAGGCACATTAGTCGGGACATCTTCAGCAAGGTCGGATGGTTCCGTGGTTGGAAGTGGGGGTATGTCTTTTTATTCTAACTCAGATTGCCTGACTTTCTGCAGTGTTTACCCCTCGCCAAAACGCATACGGTCGTTGCCTTTTGGCCAAGTCTGGTTAAAATGCGCGGGCGGTCAGAGGGCTTAGCTCTGCGGCAACCAGCCCAGTGACTCAGCCCAGGTCACATTTGCTTGCGAGGACTAACATGGCCAACGGGCTCTTTTCAGTTCCCCCACCAGTCAACGAACCAGTGCTAAGTTACGCACCAGGTAGTGCGGAGCGTACGGCTCTCAAGGCCGAACTAAAACGTCAGGCCTCGACCCAGGTGGACATTCCCTTGGTCATTGGCGGCAAAGAGTTGCGCACTCAACCTAGCGGTCGAGTGACTATGCCCCACAAGCATCATCATTTGATTGCTAATTATCACAGCGCCTCCCCGACCGAGGTCGAGTCTGCAATCAAAACCGCTACTGCCATCCAAAAGGAGTGGTCACAGCTTGCTTGGCAAGACCGCGCTGCTGTTTTTCTGAAAGCGGCCGACTTGCTTAGCGGTAAGTACCGACAAGTGATGAACGCAGCCACCATGCTCGGACAGAGCAAGACCTGCTATCAGGCCGAAATTGACGCGGCTTGTGAGTTGGCTGATTTCTGGCGTTTCAACGTCCATTTCATGACTGAGCTTTATCGAGATCAGCCGATCTCACCAGCTGGTGTTTGGAACCGTACAGTTGGGCGCGGCCTCGAGGGCTTTGTCTTTGCAGTCAGTCCTTTTAACTTCACGTCGATTGCACTCAATCTGCCAACCGCACCAGCACTCATGGGCTGTGGCGTCGTGTGGAAACCAGCTGCGACAGGCCTAGCTGGTGCGTGGGTCGGCATGCAGATTCTGCGTGAAGCCGGCTTGCCTGACGGAGTCGTCAACATGATCAGCGGGGATCCCGTAGCGATCAGCGCTCAGGCCCTGGCGAGCCCTCATCTAGCAGGCGTCCATTTCACCGGCTCCACGGCGGTCTTTAATAGCATGTGGCAGACGGTCGGCCAAAACATCGGTAAGTATCATACTTATCCGCGCCTCGTTGGCGAGACCGGCGGTAAAGACTTTGTCTTTGCCCATCCCTCAGCTGATGCCTCGGCGCTGGTCACCGCATTGGTGCGGGGTGCCTTTGAATATCAAGGTCAAAAGTGCAGCGCTGCTTCACGCGCATACATACCACGCAGTCTTTGGGCACGCGTGCGGGACGACCTCATTAGTCAGGTTAGTAGTCTGAAAATGGGCGATCCCAGTGACTTTAGTAATTTCCTTGCTGCAGTCATCGACAACAGAGCCTTCGCACGACTTAAGGCGGCGGTTGAGGGTGCTAAGCATACGACGGGAGCCAAGATCTTAGTTGGCGGTGAAACCGATGACTCAGTCGGTTACTTTATCAAGCCGACTGTGATCCAGGCTGAGGACCCGCGTTATAAAACCATGTGCGACGAGCTGTTTGGCCCTGTCTTAACAGTCCATGTGTACGATGACGCAAAACTAGACGAGACCTTGAAACTGGTCGACGAGACCTCACCTTATGCGCTCACTGGTGCAATTTTTGCTCAAGACAGACAGGCGATCGTCAAGCTGACGGCTGCCCTGGAG
>OMIY01000106.1 GCA_900299215.1 bacterium
GATCGTCGCACCCTGCGCCGTTACACTCCCGATGGAACCTGTTTGGGCATGGCTCTAGTGCGTGATCACGTCCTAAATATCAAAGGACTCAGTTCGGGAGACCTTCTGCTTGGACTCTACGCTGGTCAATCGTCGCATATACGAAAGGTCCGTCCAGCTGAACTAAACAGTGTCGCTTGTACGCTGCCAGTAGGCCAAATTTCGCCCATCCAGTTTGCCCTTATGCAGGGCGGTAAACCTCTAGACCTAAGGTCTGCCCTTGAGGGGGCATCTCTGTGGCGCACACCAAGTGCAGACGAATCAGAAAGAGCCCTAGCCTTGGTAAAGGCTTCACCAAGTACCGACCAAGCAATACGGCCAAACTCGGATACAAATTTAGAGCCTAGACCAGCTGAATTCCGTGCCAGGCCAGTGTTCATGTTCCCATGGATTGGCGCTAACGATGCTTACGGCCCTCAATTTGGGGTGGTATCGGTCCCGCTGATGGACCATATGCAAAATGAAACGGTTCAAGCTAGTTTCCTGTACGGTCTTTATAGTAACTTCCCGAACACTGAATTATCGCTAACCTCAACCCGTTTTAAGCCGACACTTGTTGTATCTGCATTTAGGCAGCATACCTTCAACGGGATCTTGTCTAATGGGCAAGTCAGTAGGGTTCAATACATGGACGAGATTGGTAGCCGCTTTCAAGGGGCTTACGGTATGCGTCTTTGGGATGGTTTCTCCAGCGTCAGCTTTGGCCTGAAATACAGCCATTTGCAGCCGATCATTGGATTTACGAGCGGCATACGCAGGGGTTACCTTGTAGAACCATCGGCATCGTTTGCTTGGTTTAGATCATTTGGCCGGATGAGCCTCAGTGCCCAAGTTTCGGGACGCGTTGCACCGGCTATTTTTAATCGCCAATTTGACTACAATCAACTCGGAGCAAATTTATCTGCTGGCTTCAGCATGCCAGCCTCTGGCCGTCTGAGCTTAGGAATCGATGCCTCCAGGACGCGCGGTAAGAAAATGCGCGAGCTGAAAGAATATTATCTGCCTCTAAGAACTTTCATTCCGGGTAGTGGTGGCGGTTATAACCAGAACTCTTTTGCTCTTAGCCAAGCCAATAGTGGTCTGTTTACCCCGATTCAATCGAATACACAGGGCCGCATCAAAGCCGACTATACGGTCCCCGTAATCAGCGACATTAGTAAATCATGGTGGCTACTCTACTTCGAACAGCTAAACTTCACGGCGTTCTTCAACTACGGCGCTGGTTGGAACGGTCCGCGTCCACGACGCGGTTGGGATAAACTTCTAGCTGCCCATGGCTACGCATTTGATTTGCATATGGAAAATAAGGGCGTCAATTTCAACCTCGGCATAGGCGCCGGCAAGGTGGTTCAGCGGCCTGATTTCCAGCCCTATATGTCGGCGGGTTTTGACGCCCTCTTTTAAGCGAGGTCCCAATGCCAAATACTTTTGGACATATTTACCGTGCCACCACTTTTGGCGAATCGCATGGCGGGGGCGTGGGCGTGGTCATCGATGGATGCCCCCCAGGATTCAATCTGGATTTAAGAGCGGTGCAGCAGTGGCTGAACCGTAGACGCCCCGGTCAAAGCAAGCTGAGTTCGCCTCGACAAGAGAAAGATCAGGTGGAATGTCTGTCAGGGCTTGAGAGCGGGGTCACCTTAGGTACTCCTATAGCACTATTTGTCCGCAATGAGGATCAGCGCCCCGGTGATTATCAGGATATGAATACGGTGTTTAGACCGTCACACGCTGATTACACCACGTTCGCAAAGTACGGAGTCAAAGCGGCAAGTGGCGGTGGTCGGGCTAGCGCTCGTGAAACCATCGGCCGCGTCGCCGCTGCAGCCGTCGCTGAACAAATCCTGCAAGCAAAACTGCCTCAATTTCGCTGTGTAGCATATGTGGATTCAGTTAAAGGTGTCAAAGCCGTCATCGACGACCCCACTGCAGTGACGCGAGATGATGTCGAAAGCCATGCTTTACGATGCCCCGACGTCAAATCAAGAGAGCAGCTAGAGGCCATCATCACTTCGGCTCAGCAAGCCGGTGATACCGTTGGGGGCACGATCACCTGCGTCATTAGTGGAGTACCAGTAGGTCTTGGGGAGCCAGTATTTGACAAACTTGAGGCCGATTTAGCCAAGGCTATGCTTAGCCTGCCGGCTAGCAAGGGCTTTGAAATCGGCCTAGGTTTCGCAGCGACTGAACTCTATGGATCTCAGCACAACGATGCTTTCACCATTAAGGACGGTTCCGTACGCACAGTTACGAATCGTAGCGGCGGCACTCAGGGCGGCATCAGTAATGGTGAGTCGATTTATTTTCGAGTCGCATTCAAGCCTGTATCGACCATATTTAAAGAGCAAGACACAGTCGACTCCGACGGAAAACAGGTTAAACTAAAGCCCAAAGCTGGACGCCACGATCCCTGCGTTCTGCCACGTGCTGTACCAATGGTTGAAGCTATGGCCCTACTGGTTATAATGGACCACTGGCTCCGTCAAGGCACGATCAGTCAATTTGCCAGTCACTCTTAGGAGGAAAGTCACGTGAGCGAAGTACTAGTGGTAGCAAGCAAGGTAAAGAAATTAATCAAAGACAAAGCTGGCATGAACACCTCGGCTTCGGTCATGGAAGCACTAACAAAAATCATCGAGCGTGAGTGTCTGCGAGCGATCGAAAAGGCGGGCGCAGATAAACGTAAAACGGTGATGGATCGGGACTTTGAGGCCTAGTCGCTCACCATTTACTCAACCATGATCGCACCGCTCAGGGCGCCAGAGTTGTTGTTCCACTGATAAATATCCATCACGGCGAAGTAAAGTCTCGCTGCACCACTTGGAACAATGACTCTGTGGTATTCACCTGTGCTGGTTTTACCGTCGCCGATGAAGAAAACCTGACCAAGTGCAGGGCTCAAGTTGTAATAATCCCTCGCCGCTTGAGTGCTAAAATCAAGTGGTGCTGGAGGTGGTAGTGGTGTTGGATCACCCTCACCCAGAAACACCGCTATCAAACTGTTGATCGGTGCGGTGATGTCTGACTTGCCCAAA
Source organism: bacterium (assembly GCA_900299215.1). Taxonomy (GTDB): domain Bacteria; phylum Bdellovibrionota_B; class Oligoflexia; order Oligoflexales; family CAIYRB01; genus CAIYRB01. Next base: position 3,075 of record OMIY01000106.1, read on the forward strand.
ATAGCGCCTTTCTGATGGCTTACAATTTTGTTTAGGTTGCCATTGGCATTAGTTGGCGCATCCATTCTTGAGAACGTGATTGACCCACCAACGGAGAAATACACAGGTTTGCCTACTTTTAGACAGTCACCGACTGGACTAACCAGCACTGGCGCGTTGGCAGGAGTCCGATCGGTGGGAGTTTGAGGATCGTACTGCGTGATGAGGTAATCCAAATAACTGCCCGTTGGCGAGCCAGCGAAGTACGGGTTTGCAGTAGCAGGCACCAGGTAGTTAACACTGCAAGGTTTCACCGAAACGGTCGTGGTGGGACCAGGATTGTTTGATGGCCTCGGACCTGGAGCGTTGGTAGTACCAGGATTGTTAGTCGTTGAGGTCGTAATGTGTATATCTACAGAAGCTTTAATCTTGATGGTCAAGCTTGGTGGCATAGCTCCAATAGGAGTACTCGGTGTGCTGGTCACAGGCGTTGAGCCGTCTGGTTTACGCCAAAGAAAAGGCCCAAAATAATCACTTAAGGGGTGCGGAGCATCGTTCGAGCCTTCACCGCCCTGGAGAACTGAATCAGATGGATCAGCGCCTGATTGAGCTGAGGTTGTTGCTGGATCTTTAGATCCCTTCAGCGGAACCACAGTCTTGCCGTTAGACGGTGCTGTCTTGCCATCCAAAGAGGAGGAGCGTACATCGGCATTCTGGGCAGAAAACTCAGCTTTCCCACATGCGGTAAATAAAAAGAAGATCCCGGAACTCAGCCAAAGCTGATTTCTACGTTCGTTAATAAAACTCATGATGTTCCTCCAACAATCTGCACTATGCTCGTGGGTAGAGTCTCCCACTTACAACGTAACGGCTATCGGAAGGCAGCAATTTAAACTTTAGACAAAAATTTGCTTTTTTTACTTATGATCAGCAAGTTACTGGATGAGCAGGTTTTTTCAATTCTGCTTGAGGCCAATTATATGTTTAGTTTCCGATTATCCGCTCCAACACTTTTGATATCACCAACTGATCGTCAGCAATATGAGTGTGAGGATCTATGGGGGCGGCGGGAAAATTTAATTTGACGTTTTCTGCACCATTCAAACTACCAGAATGAAGCAAATTGGCATCTGTTTGATAAAAATTGATCCAGGTTTTGGCACGTTCAGCGATTTGAGCGAGATCTTCGTCAGGTAAATCCGCTGGTGCTTGGTTGCATGCAGGCTTAACTGGATTACCTACCAGGCTATTGATGACATCAGGCGGTGTGCACAGTAAATGACTAATCGGATCGATTGTAGTCAAAGAACTCAATGGATTTTCGCTTCTGATTGAGTTGGCAATTTGCAAGCTCAACCAACCACCATAGGAATGGCCAACGATGTGCACTTCTGGCTGTTCTGTGCGACGAATCATGCCCTGGAACTCTTGTATAAACTGTTGTACTGGAAGCTTTCTAACTTTGTTCGGCTCATCAGAGGTCATAAAATTGACCACACTTGGATCGACTCCAAAACAGCTTACAAAGTGTCCTGGCACTGCTCCATTTGTCTCTTGTTGGGCATTAATCAAATTCAAAAACCTGACCATGCGCGTACCATCGAGTGGCGCATCTTGATTGCTGCTACAACTCAGGTACCCCCCGAAAAGCCCCAGCACCTGATGCTGCTTCGTCGGTTCTCCTCGGATGTGTGTTCCCTTAGAATCGCCTGTTCCTGACTCCACAGGTTCGGTGGTCGAGGATTTGCGATCGTTTTTGTGAATCACCCGACCAGTAGCCTTACTTTCCCCACAGCCCGTTGACAGGAGCATTTGGGTAGCTACTAGCATAAACCATGATAATTTTGGTGTTTTTGGCACTTCATAACCTCTAAGCACGCGCCTCAGCAGTGCTTATCGGCCAAGTTTGCCGCAAACTTTAAGCCCAATGATCTGACTTTTATTACAATGCTGTAAAAGAGTCGCAGCCAAATCACAGGCGCTTGCTAATCGCCAGCGACTGCGCCAGCGATCAGCCCTAAAAGCCAAGAAACTCAGGCTTTCTTTTCTTTTTTACCGCCGCCTTTAGCTTTTGGTGCGGGTGCTGCGACGCGCTTTTTCTTTTCTTTGGGTGCTTTAGGAGCGGCTTCACGCTCAGCGCGGCGTTGAGCCACATCAGCTAGGACTGCTTGCACCTTGTCTAAGGAAGCGAGACGGTTGGCATATTTGCGCACCAGAGCTTGCAGCTTGCGAAAGGTAACGTCCCGCTTGGTTTGCTTTTTGTCCAGCTTCTTGTCGGCCAGCAATTTGGTGCGGGCAGCAAGGTGTTCCTGGGCAGTCTTCAAGTGCTTTTCAATAACCTCACGGCTTTTCGACATGACGGCGGGGTCCTCTCACTAGCTAAGTGTTTGATCAATACCTCTCGGATTTCCGGAGAGCCTAGAGTTTTAGCGTATATTGGGCCTGGAGCCAAGCCGTTCCGCTTGACATCTGATCAGGGATTCTCATCTTTCTATAACGGGCCGTTGGCCACTATGTGAGAAGCTGGTCTCTATTGCAAACCTGTGGGAGTGATGCGCATGAGTCAAATGAGTAAACCTAAATGGTTATGGTTACTTAAGGCGGTGCTGGGAATTAGCCTGAGCGGCATCAGCCCAGTCGCAGCCGCTGCGGGCTATCAGATTCCAGCCCCTTCGGGCGCAGGAATAACCGGTGACCATGTCGAAGTTCTACAGAAAATGTCCAAGGGAGTCGCTCAGATTGCCAAACAATCGAGCCAGGCTGTGGTTTTTGTCTCGGTCTATAAAAACGTGCAGAGCATGCCCTACGGCATGATCGATCCTTTCGACTTTTTCTTTGGCCCAGGCGGCGGTGGTCGCGGTCAACCAGGTCCTGGTGGCCCAGGTGGACCAGGAGGTGGTGGCAAACCTCACCGCGAGAAGCGCGAGGAGGGCGTTGGTTCCGGTTTTTTCATTGACGTCGCTAAGGGCTACGTCATCACTAACAACCACGTCGTCCAAGGTGCCGATGAAATCCAGCTCAAACTGGCCAACAATGAAACCTACACTGGCAAAGTGGTGGGACGAGACCCCAATACCGATATTGCTGTCGTGCAGATTAAAAAGGAAGACTTCAACAGGACCGGGCTAGGAGCTTTGCAGTTAACCAATTCCGATGATCTCGATGTCGGGGATTTTGTAGTTGCAGTCGGCGCACCTTTCGGACTCGAGGCGAGCCTTTCTTTTGGTGTCGTATCGGCAGTTAGTCGCGGTAGCCTCGGCATCGCTAACATTGGAAACTTTATCCAGACCGATGCAGCGATTAATCCTGGTAAAAGCGGTGGACCACTGATCGATATGCGCGGCCGATGCGTCGGAATGAATACCGCGATTTATTCACGTTCGGGCGCCTACAACGGCATCGGGTTTGCTGTGCCAGCAACCATGGTACGCACGGTAGCTGAGCAGCTGATAAACACCGGTCATGTTCGCCGTGGTTATCTTGGTGTTTACTTGCAGCCTCTCGATGACGAGATGATTGCTAGTCTGAATTTGCCAGAAGGCGTGCACGGCGGTGGACTGGTCAGCCGTCTTATGCCTGGTGGTCCAGCAGCAAAAGCGGGTTTAGAAACCGGCGATGTGATCGTTGAGGTCAACGGTCAATTAATCAAATCCCACTCCGAGGTCACCACTGCAGTTGGCCTTATGAAACCAGGGAGCAAAGCTAACCTGACAGTTTACCGTGACGGTAAGAAAAAGACTCTAAGTGTCACCGTTTCGCAGCATCCGGAAGACCGGGGCACTGGCTCACCGAGTGGCGACGAGAGCGAAGACGAAGAGGCGCCTGCCGCTGGCCCGCAAGTTTTTGGCATGGCCATAGCTCCGTGGAGTAAATCACTTCAGGACCGTTTCAATCTTGAATCGAAGGGTGGAGTCGTCATCACTCAGGTCACTCCCGACAGTCCAGCGGACCGCGCCGGATTACGCCCTGGTGATTTGATCCTCAAGGTCGATGGCCGCAAAGTTGACGGTGTCGATACCGTTCGGAAAGCCGCCAAGGGTAAAAATCGCCTACTTGTTTGGATCGAGCGCGCGGGTGAGTATTACTTCGTCAACCTTCGATCGTAATGACCCAGCCAACCTAATTCTAAGCTAAGCCCCAGGGATTTAAGGGATTTTCAAAAAAACCTTAAATCCCTTTCTTTTTAGCCGGTTAGCCTGCTGCCGCAAAGGCGCGTAGCGTGCGCCATGCGCACGCTGCCCGTTAGCGACCTTCGTACAGATCGCGCCCTGCAACGAGTGCGCGTATCTTGCCGTCGGCGATGTTGCGTTTGAGCATCCAGAAGCCGCAATCCGGATGGATGTATTTGACGCGCCCGCGGCCAAGCGTCTTTTCGGCACGCTCAATAGCC
>OMIY01000107.1 GCA_900299215.1 bacterium
AACGAATATGTTAAGACAGCTCTGTCTTATAGGACCTGATGGATCAGGCTCAGCTAGCAGCAGCTTCTTTAGATAAATTTTCGACCATAGCTTTTTGGCGCTGGATGCGACTATCGAGCTCTTCGATAGCCTTATCGCAAGTATAAAGTTCCGCTTTAAGCTGAGTCACCGACTTATTGACTTGAGTATTGATGTTGGCACTCTGTATACCTGCACCGATAGCTGTAGCTCCAGCACCAACTGCTGCAACCGCAGGTAAAATCGCAAAACCAATACCACCGGTCACAACTCCGCCAACGATCGCTAAAGCGGTCAATAGACCGGCGGCGATACCTGAGCCAACAGCTACGCCACCGGCGTCACTAACTTTCTTAGTTTCAACATTGGCGATTTGCGCCTGCAGCTTCGCCTTTGCCTCCGAAGCAGTGGCTCTAAGAGCTGTATCTTGGATGATCGCCTGCTGGATCCGCTCGATCTCACGAGCGCGATTGAGAGCCTGCGAATTGAGCGCGGTGCCCTTCTTCTTGCCGGTGATGGCATCAATTTCGTCGCCTTCTTCATCGTCGTTAGCGGCATCTTGTTCAAAACCAACGCCGCGGGCTTTGGGTGATTTGATCTGATCAGCGCTGCCGCAAGCAGTCGCGCCCATACTTGCAGCCAAAAGTGTTGCTAATATTTTTTCGTTTATGTGTGCGCGCATGATTTGTTCCTCTATATTTTAGAAACGATGATTACCCCAGTCTCAGAGTGACTTAGTTTTATTCTGTACCCATGTTTCTCAGATCGTTCATCTGTCGGTACAAAGCAGCCGCTTGCGCTTTGAGGTTTTTAACTTTAGCTTCACAAGTCGCCATATCTTGAGCCTCTAGGCTGTTGACGTAACTTATGCCGGCTTTGATTTCACCTTTGTTGATCTCAGCGCTGACACCGTCGCCAAAGCTCTTACCTACTGCCCCAGCGACACCACTGATGCTAGAGCCCATATTACCGCCTAAACTTCCAGCCAACACGCCAACTCCGATCTGGCCGATGCCCGACACGGCAGCCCCTGCACCAGTTGCAGTATTAAGTGGGGTCAAACCTTTATTCAATTCCCGATCAATCTGGTTGGTGGACATTTTGAAGCAATTCCTGCTTAAAGTGTCGGCCAGAGAGTTTACTCGCGAAGCTTTGTTGTCTAGATTGTATATTTGATTCTCACGAAGCTGACCTGGTGTCTTCTCTTCGCCATTGTCGAGAAAGGCTGCCAAGGGATCTTTAGAATCTAGCTTCGAAGTATCAGAAGCAGACTTATCAACACTAGCACTACCGCCTTTTTTGGCCGACTTAGAGGTCGGAGGTGCAGCGGGCTCAGTGGAGCAAGCTAGGGATATGAGGCCAACTAAACTTAAACTAATTATAATCGTGTACCTGCTCATTATACCCCCATATTCACTAAAGTATCGATCTCTGCTTGCTTAGCATCGATCTGAGATTGAATATTGTCGATTTCAATTTGCCACTGCTGCATCATTTGCTCGACAGTACCGGTGATGCGCTTAATGAGTTTGCCGTTTTCTTCCTTGTTGATCCCAACGGAAACGGCCCCACCAATAGCGGTAAAACCACTTGTAAAACCACCCAGACCACCTGATCCGCCTACACCACCTGACTTAGCCGCTGCGCCAGCTGCTGCGCCAGCTGCTGCGCCAGTACCGCCGATGCCGCTGAGAGCCATACCTAGGCCGCCGATAAGAAAGCTGGTACCCGCCTCGACTAACTTACCTTGGACTGTTGGGTCGCCAGCATTGGGTATTCCTTTATCAAGTGCCTGAAATTTTTTAGCACGCAAAGTTTCATAGTTTCCCATTGCAGTGCTCAAATCACTCTGGAGCAACTGCATTTCCATATCAAGAGTCTGCTTACGGCCCTGGCGAATACTGTAGGCAGAAGGACTCTTATCTTTTGACTTCGAGGATGAACCACTGTCACCGTCATCACCGCCAGTTTTGGAGGCATCAACTTCCTTTGAAGTCGATTTCCCTGTTGGAGGCGGTGACGCGGGCTCCGAACTGCATGCGACTGCAGTCAGCATAACAGCAAGTAAACTTACGCAGATCCTTCCCGACATAACTAGGCCTCCAAAATTCTCTAGTATCTTCATAGGTAGCTAAAGTTGGGCGACTTATCGGCATTTTGAGCCGAAAACTTTATACCGTTTGCAAAATAATTTTAGTTTATCAATGGAATCAAACAGTTATAAAACCATTTAGCCGGCGGTGAGTCTAATCACTCACGCCGGCTAAATGGTTTTATTCAATGGCTTTACTAGTTTTACGGGTAGGACAAATCGCAACGAGATAAGATGCCGAAATAATTCAGCTTAGCTTGCAGCACCTTCTTTAAGTAGGTTTTGCACCATAGCCTGTTGACGCTGGATGCGGCTATCAAGCTCAGTTATAGCCATCTCAACGGTCCTAAGCTCTGCTTTGAGCTGAGTGACGGTCTTATTCACCTGCGCAGTATTGTTGGCACTTGAGATGCCAGCACCGATCGCGACACCGCCCGCGCCGATGGCGGCAACTGCGGGAACAATGATCGCACCAACACCACCAGTCACGACTCCAAGAGTGATCGCTAGAGCCGTCAGTAGCCCGGCAGCAACACCCGACCCTACTGCGGTTCCGGCGTCACCGTTGATCTTCTTCGACTCGGCATTGGCAATCTCTACTTGCAGCTTAGCTTTAGCCTCCAGAGAAGTGGCTTTAAGAGCTGTGTCTTGGATGATCTGCTGCTGGATCCGGTCAACCTCGCGAGCTCGGTTAACGCCTTGGGCATTAAGTGCTGTGCCTTTGCCACCCTTGCCGGTAATTGAGTCGATGTCGTCTTCATCGTCTTCACCATTAGCGTCCTGCTCGAAGCCTACGCCACGAGCCTTAGGAGATTTTATCTGATCGGCCCCACCACAAGCGGTCAGCACCTGGCTGCCGGCCATCAGAAGTGCTAAGGTTTGTTTAGTTAGCGTTGCTCGCATACAAGAATTCCTCTATGAACAAAGCAAGTTCCGGGGTCAAAATCGTGGGTCAAAATTAGTCTACTGAGATCAATTCTAGTGACTATTCTGTGCCTAAATTTCTGAGATCGTTGATCTGTCGATACATCACCGCCGCCTGTGCCTTTAGATTTTTGACCGTGGCTTCGCAGGTCGCCATATCTTGTGCCTCGAGGCTGTTGATGTAGTTGATATCGGCTTTGATTTCAGCTTTGTTCACCTCGGCACTGACGCCTTCACCAAAGCTCTTGCCGACCGCGCTACCGACGCCGCTTATCGACTGGGCCCAGTTTCCGGAGAGGCCGCCGCCAAGAACACCGACCCCAATTTGCCCTATACCTGCAACCGCTGCACCAGCACCGGTTTTGGTTCCTGCGGGGAGGAGGTTCTTGGTGTCTCGGGTGATGATGCTGGTAGACATATTGAAACACTTGCCACGGTAATCGTTAGCAAGGCTGTTCAGCCTATCAGCTTTACTTTGAAGGTTGTAGATCTGGTTTTCTCTAAGCTCACCAGGGGTCTTTTCGTCACCATTGTCAAAAAAAGCAGAAAGCGGATCTTTATCGTTTAACTTTGACTTATCATCGCCGCCGGAAGCATTTTTATCGATGTTGGCACTCTTGTTCTTGCTTGTACTTGGCGGAGCACTGCTCGCGGAGTCACAAGCGACAGTTACAAGACTGACTAAACCTAAACTAAAGATTGCTGCGTAAACTCTCATCTCAGACCCCCAAGTTCACTAATGCGTCAATCTCAGCTTGCTTGGCATCGATCTGAGCTTGAATGTTGACTATTTCCACTTCCCACTGCTTCATCATTTCTTCGACGGTGCCGGTAATGCGTTTAATCGTCTTATCGTTTTCTTTTTTGATGATTCCGGCTGAGACGGCATCACCGACAGCTACGAAACCATTAGTCAAGGCATCGGTTCCGACTGTTGAAAAGGAGTTAGAACCTGTGCCAGTTGTAGTTCCGTTTCCTGTTCTGGCTCCATTAGCCGCTTGGTTTGCGGCGCCAGCCGCTTGGGCACCAGCACTAGCTGCCGACCCGGCAGAACCAATCCCACTCAGAGCCATACCTAGTCCGCCAAAGAAGAAGGAGGTGCCTGCCTCGACGAGCTTACCTTGGACGGTTGGATCGCCTGCGTTAGGAATACCTCGCTCCAAAGTTGAATACTTTTTGCCACGCAAGCTCTGATAGTTGTTCATGGCGTTAGTTAGATCTTCCTGAAGCAGGCCTAGTTCCATATCCAAGGTTTGCTTCCGGTTTTGTCGAATATTATGTACCGATGCGCTTTTAGCTTTGGTCTTAGGATCGTCCTGGTCGACTGACTGGGAGTTCTTGCCTGAGCCATTGTTCTTATCTAGGTCAAGTTTGCTTGGTGGAGGTGCCGGCTCGGAACTGCTGCAAGCAGCGACACTCATCGTTAAAGCAAGAATACTTGCGTAAATTGCGCCCGACATTTTAAAGCCTCCAATGCTACGACGGACTAAATAAATTTTTAGGAACACGTAATTTCAGTATCGGCAATTCGACCGCAGAACTTTAGCCTATTTAAAAAAATTGATAATTTATCATTTAAATCAATAGGTTAAAATCAAACCGGAAAGCCTGACTCCAAGACCTGGGAGGATGGAGCGGACCTTTTTTGGATAAAAGCTAAAGTTTTTAGGAAAAATTCCGATAAGGCGCGCAATTCAAGGCTTATGTCTTTCAGATCATTAGAGTCACCAACATTAGTGGGGCAACCGTGATTCAAGTCTTAATTGCGTTTTGCAGTTTAGCTACTGCATTGCTGGTCGCGTGTGCTAATCCGTCTTTTAGTGGGGTTCAGACCGACTATGCCCAGTTAGACGGCTATTCGGACAGTGTATTTTCTGAGGTCCTCAAGAACATCAATGATCAGGCATATCTCAAAAAGATAAGCGTGGGTATGAATGTCACTCCCGCCAAGTACAACGATGTGATCATCGGCAACCTGATCGATGGTGAGTACTCGCTTGGAGGCTTTTCATTCAAGAATGTTTTGAGTCAGGTCAAACATGCACGCAACCTTAAGGATAACTTGAAGCAATTCGCCAAAACCTATCCAAAAATGAAGGATCTCTTCCGTAAGTACGACTTGCCAGAAACCAGCCATGTGAAATCGGACGACATCCGTCTGTATTTCAGATTTGGCGCAGATTTTTTCTCCAACGGTGGCTTCGGCGGTGATTCTCGCGTCATGACCAAAAAATACTCAGAGCTTGAGATCATCCGTGTGATCAGGACTGGGATCTTTATCACTCAACTTCCAAACATTGGTGACAGGATTAGCGGCAAATCATTCGCTCTGGTGGCCTATGGTCAAAGTGGTGCCGGAGCTCCAGCCGCTGCAGCCACAGACCTTGCCGGAAAACACTTTTCAGCGACTGTATACAAAGCCCACATCCGTTCTGAAAACGGCTGCAATATGTATAAGAACCCCGCCGTGCCTCTACCTGAAGACTGCGTGTCTCCAGCCGAGGATTCAACCATTTGGGGCGAGGGATGCCAGAACAACCCTAACGGCGATCCACTCTGTGGAGAGCGTAACTGTGGTCGCAAGATCAAAATCACCGTCAACCGCGGTGGCAAACCAGTAACCAAGAGTGGCACTATTTGCGGCTACTGCCCCAAGAATCACAAAGAAAACCAACAGTTTCAATCCTGCGCCAATGGCGACAATTTGGATATGTCAGAAAAGCTTTATAGCGACCTGGGCTACAACGGCAGCAACCAACGCCAGTCGGGCGGTAACCTTGGTGACACGATGACCGTGCAGTGGGATGACGACAAAGCGAATCAAAACCCTTAAATTGACCAAATGTTGTACATGCGCCAACGATAGCAACACCGCGGGTTGACGCTTTGACAGAGCGCAACCCAAGTAAATAATTACTTTTTAGTAAAACCACCATATTGGCCACAAACTTGCTCTCTAGGACCGTGAGTCTCCTCTACCGGGTGACTCATCTCTCTACTCGCTGCTGCTGCTTCCGCTGTCCTGGAGTTGTGCTGTGCCAAGTTCTAAGTTCAATGTACATCCCGTTGTCGTCGCCGTCGCCTCCAACTACAAACTCGCCTTGGCGACGATAGGCATTATCGTCATCTGCGCATTTGCCCATAAACAAGTCGCAGACGAGCAAGTCTTTGCCCGCGACGTTGCGGATACCGCTGTGGTAGCACCAGAGGGAGCGCCACCAATTACGCAAGAGAGTATCGACCTCGCCATGGAGATGTACGGTATCAAACTTCCTAGCGATACCGAGCCACCAATGCTCGATTTAAACATGCAGGACCGCGGTTTGACGACACGTTCCCCAGTCTTAGATAAAGCCCGCGTCACCATAGGCCCTGCGGCCTTCAGCAGTTGGGCCTTACTAGGCTCGACCCTGGCTCACGAAATCGAAGTCCACTGCCAGCAAAACTTTCTCGCCATCTACTTGATGGATCTAGTAGGTCTCGACGGCACCGGCGCAGCTGAGCGTCAGGCCTATGTCCATGAACTCTCGCACGCTGACAGATTTGGCACCCCCGATGATGACACCAAGATGATTGCCGACACTGTTGCGTTTTACTACCCAGAGTCAGAAGCTAAAGCTAACTTGTCCTTAAGCTCACCGGTCAAGTCCTGGGTGGCGCGGGCCTTTTTGGCTGCCGCCCTGGTGCCTAGCAAGAACTAAACTAAGCCTGCCGGTCCCTCTTTGACTAGTTTGCCTCCGGCCGCAGCCGCACCGGGCCCAAGCTCAATGACCCAATCCGATGCGGCAATCACCGACTCGTTATGTTCAACGGTGACCACGGTTGCACCAGCATTAACTAATTTTCTAAGTATACCCAGCAGCAGATCCACATCGGCAAAATGCAGTCCCGTTGTCGGTTCGTCTAGAATTAGCACTGTCCCGGTATCAATCCTGCGACCTAGATATGGGACCAGCTTTAGTCGCTGCGCCTCACCACCGGAAAGACTTGCACTGGGCTGGCCAAGCTTGAGATAGCCTAGGCCAAGTTCTACAGCTGGACTTAGACGCTGGACGATCTTGCGATGGTTTTTGAAATGTTCGACGGCCTCGTCGAGCGTCAGTTCTAAAACTTGAGCCAGCGACAAACCTAAATAACGCACGCCCAACACGCTGGTCTGAAAGCGCTGTCCTTTGCACACTGGACAACGCACGCGCGCATCGGCCAAAAAACGCATCGTCAAACTCAGCTCACCGCGTCCTTTGCACTCTGGACAACGCCCGCCCTCTACAGACAGCGAGAACGACCTCGCCGTCAGTCCCATGACCTGAGCATCGGCTTGCGCCGCGTAAATATCGCGCAATTCACCGAGCACGTCTAGGTAAGTTACTGGCATACTGACGCCACTTTTGGCAATGGGCCGGCGATCAACCAGATGCACTGCAGTCACCGCATCAGCGCCACTTAATTTCTTGCAGTGGGTTGGAGTCTTTTTGCTGCCCGAGAGTAAAGCGACCAGATTGGGATATAGAGTTTGCAGCACCAGTGAGCTCTTACCGGCGCCGGATACGCCGGTCACGACGGTCCACGCTCCCAGCGGAAATCTTACACTTTCGATGGCCAAATTGTGACAACTTGCACCCTCGATCACTAATGCTGGTGATTTTTTTGTAAACTCACTATTTTTAGACGTTACCGTATCTGAAGCCGCCGCGAGATATTTGGCAGTGATTGATTCTCTCGCAAACTTACTGGCCTCCTCTGGCTTAAACTTAGCCATCAGACGACCACCGCGCATTCCGCCGCCTGGTCCAAGGTCTATGATCCAATCGGCGGCACGCATTAAACGCTCGTCATGATCTACCATTAGCACGGTGTTACCTGCAGCGGTCAGGCGTCGCAGTGACATCACGAGTTGATCTAGCTCACTCGGATGCAGTCCTTGACTCGGTTCGTCTAGGACATAAAGCACTCCGCGCAAATCTTCGACCAGGATGCCTGCCAATTTAAGTCGCTGCGATTCGCCACCCGATAGACTGCGTAAACGCCTCGACAGCATCAGGTAACCTAAACCGATTCCATTGACACGGCGCACCGTTGCCAGCGCCTCCTGCGCCACTCGGAGCAGTGCTGGGTTGCTACCACGCGAGGCGATGAGTCCCGACAACCAATCTTCGAGTTGGAATAGCGGCATAGTTTGCAGATCGAGCGGTGATTCCTTGCCCAATCTAATGGCATTTAGTTCGGGAGAAAGCCCAGTACCGCGGCAATCGCGACAGGGAGCGTCCAAACCCAAGCGCGCCCGAAGAGTCAGATCGCCGTCACTATCTGCCTCGGCCTCATCATCACTGACTCCAGCACCACTCAAACCTGAGGCATCATAGCCTAGGCCACGACAACTCTTGCATTGCCCGAGCGAGTTAGCAGAAAAATGGCGGGAATCCAGCCGCGGCCAGCTAAAACCACACTGCGGACAACCACCCGCAGCAGCGAAAGTTTGCAGGGTTGATTCGTCTAATTGTCCACGCGCATCACAGGACATAATGTCGACAAACCCCTGCCCTTCGGCCAGTGCCGTCTCAAGGCTACGCTTCAGCCGACTAGCTGATTCCGCCTTGATCTTGACGGTGTCGACAATGATCTTGATGGTGTGTTTTACGTCTTTGTTTAACTGCGGTACGGGGGTGATGGAAACCACTGCGCCATCAATCATGGCCTTGCTGTAACCACGCTCAGCAAACTGCGTCAGCTGCGCCTTGAATACGCCTTTTTTCGCCGTCACCAGAGGGGCACAGATTGCTAGAGTCTGGCCGGTTGAAGCTTCCATCAGTCGGGTCGCCATTGCGTCGGGCGTCATTGCGGCAGTGGCAAGACCATGCTCGGGACACAGCTGCGTGCCAAATCGCGCCATGAGTACTGAAAGTAATTCACTCAGGTCGGTGATGGTTCCAACCGTCGCCCGCCTGGATGGTGGGGTCTCATTCTGCGCTACGCTTATTGCCGGCGATAACCCGGTGACTGAACGCACTGCTGGCCTAGACGAGAGATCCAGAAACTGCCGCGAATAATGTGACAGCGTGTAAAAGAAGCGGCGCTGCGCCTCAGCCAGCACCGTATCAAATGCCAGCGAACTCTTACCGGATCCACTCACTCCAGTGACGACCGTCAGCACTCCGCGGTCTATGGCCACATCAATCTGCTTAAGATTATGTTCCGAAGCCCCACGCACCTCGATCGTAGCTGCTGGTTCCGTCATCCGCCTGTCTCCAATGACTTTAGCAAGTATTGATATGCTAACCTAACGGCAGCTGCCAAGCTTGCGGGGGAAGCTTGACGACGCAAAAATAAATCCGCAGCGGGGCCATGATCGGGAGAGGCACGAAAATGCTTTAGCCCACCCGATACGTTGACGGCGTCATCAAAATGCACCGTCTTGAGTGGCCCGAGTGCTTGGTCGTGATACATGGCCAAGACCGCGTCAAATTCACCCCGGTAACAGCGATAAAAAGCCGTATCTGCAGGGACTGGCCCAACTAATACAGCATCACTCCCAAGAAGTTGCTGCGCCTTCTTTATCGCCGGGGCAATGACACGCGACTCTTCGTCGCCAAAGAGACCACCGTCGCCAGCATGAGGATTAAGCCCGGTGATCGCGATGCGAGGCTGAGGCAGAGCAAACATACTGCGCAAACTGCGAGCGAGAAGCACCGCTTTGTCACAAATCAAATCTGCGGTCACAGCATCAGCCACATCGCGCAGCGCTAGATGATTAGTCACGAGACCAACCCGAAGTTTAGGCCCGGCCAAAATCATGATGGCTTGACTCTGCCACAGATCTGCAAAAAACTCCGTCTGCCCGGGATAGCCAAACTTTGCTGCCGCGGCAGCGTACTTGTCGATGGGACCTGTCACGACAGCCAGCGGAGACGTCCTACCATCCTTAAGGCGCGCAGACTCAAGATCGCGTAACCACGTGAGGGCCTTGACCGCGAGTTCACCGCGCAGTTCTAACGCCAAGGCTTCGGCCGGCTCTTCTGCAGCGGTGAAACCCACGTCGACGAAGTAGAGCCCGTTTGTTGCCTGAGCGAGTGTCTTTGCCGCGTCAGCCGCATCGAGCAGGTGCAAATGCACCGGTGGTTCGTAACCAAGCCGCTGCCACTGATCCTGCCAGTGCCAGTAACTGCCGACGATTACAATGGGCCAAGGCCCGGCGATACGCCCAGCCCTCAGCTCCTCTGCTAGTAGCTCTATCGTGACTCCGTGCGGATCCCCAAGGGTCACCACCAACATCGTTCGCCTCCACCTGCTTGCCTCTAGGCTTAACTTAGCGGCAGGTGCGACGACAAGCCAAAGCTACAGATAAGCTTTGAGGGCGGGATTGTCCCGCCGCCAGATAACGTTATCGATAAAGTAGTGGTGGATGTTGATAAAAGTAATGAAGACAAACATCGACAACTGCGGCCCAAACATAGCTCGGTCATAAGGCAGCACTTTGTCCAACATAAAAGGGATGCCGTCAAACATCAGAAATCCGAGGACCACAACAGCCGCGCCAAAACCCATGACGTGCCGGGCAAAATAAGCGCGCTGACTACTCGCATCGGCCGCCTTGGCCTCGGCTTCTGCTTGGTATTGATTTCTTTTGAGGGCAACGACAAAGAGTAGGTACTGAAGCGAATGAAAGAAGGGGATCAGATACCAAAAAATAGCATGATAGAAAGACGGCAGATACCACACATAAATCGCTGCAAACGAGGCAACTGCTGGCCATCCGGGTAGCTTTCCAGTCGCTACCCATTTGCGGTAAACCGTCACCGCTACGACGGTGAGACTGACAGCTAGCAATACGTAGTTCACCGTGAGCAACCACTCCGGTAATCCGAAGGTCTGGTAACCGAC
>OMIY01000108.1 GCA_900299215.1 bacterium
CGCAAGGTATCGTCATAATCATAGACACCACCACCTAGAATCGCTGTTTTGATACCACTCAACTTCTTTGCTGCCAAAGCCGCGGCAGTCGCACCGGTATCGTAACCCCACACCAAACTGACCGGGTGTGGTAATCCTGCGGCAGTGATTGCCGCGGGCAAAACGACTCCTAGGCTCAGCATAGATTCAGCTCCGATGAAATCCGGCTCACCGTCAGATCCTCCGTAACCAGGACGATTGACTGTAACCACATCGTAGCCAGAGGCTAAAAAAGTCTGCGCCACCCATCCAGCACAGAATTTTTCCTTTGCGTATCCGGCACGATCGGAGTGCATGAGCAAGGCGGTCGCCTTGGAACTGTTAGCCTTGCAAGCAATCCATTCACCATGGGCAATCTGACCCTTATAGGTAAAAGGCACCACACTGCTGGCAGCAACAAAGGCGACGGGCGCAAAACCTTCTGCAATTTTCTCTTTAACTTCAAGCTCCTGCTGGGAACCCTTGGGTAAATTGGCGCAACCCACCGAAGCGATCAAACCCGCCGTCAGTAACAAACCTTTGATAGTCACCCTGCAAACCTCCCACGCAATAACTTCAACTCGGAACCAAGGAAATGGGCATATTAGAGTCCATGCGCAATGTCACACCTTTAGTAGCGAATAACTCTAAAATGGCAAAATTTATAGCCTGCCTTGAATCAGCATAATCATTAAAAGAGGGGCCGTTAATAAAATACGATACGTCGAAAATTAGCCCCTGATTACTGATATGAGCCAACCGACAACTATCCAAACTTACTTTGGGTTGGGCCTCAATCACCTGCGCGATCCAGGACGGAATTTCGCGTAGAAGACTTAATGGCGTATGCGGGTGGACCGCTAATTTAAGTTCTACGTATCGCTGTTGCATCTTTTTGAAGTTGCGGATGCGCGACTTCGTCAAGTCCGAGTTGGCAAAGACCAGTAGCTCTCCGCCAACACTTCGCACGCGCGTGGTTTTAAGTCCGATATGCTCAACGGTGCCACGCAGATTATCGACGGTTATGAAATCGCCCGTCTCAAATGGCTTATCTAGAGCAATGGCAAACGAGCTGAAGGTATCCCCGAGAATGGCCTGAGCCGCGAGAGCCAAGGCCACACCGCTGATCCCGAGACCGGTGACAAAGGTTGAGACATTGAATCCGGCATTATCGAGAAAGAATAGCGTACCGGCAACCCACACCCCAATCCGCACTAATGTCGCAAGATTATTGTTAGTATTTTTAACTACTGGATCATCAGACCGAAACCCACCCCGGTAATACTCAATCAGTATGCGGCCAAGTTCACTGGAGAGATGAATCCCTTGCAGAGTCATGGCTCCAACCGTAATCAGTAGGATCCAGTGATCGAGCTTTGGGCTGAGCTCGAGTGGCTGCGCCGACAAATAAAAGGCGATCAGAGGCAATAAATGCGGCCTAACCTGGTGGACCAAGGGCATGCCGTGGGACCACAAGCTATTGGGGTGGTCCGCGGCTAAATTATCCCACCTCTTAACGAAGTGCTTCCAAGTGAAGTAGAGCAGTACGGCATACAAGACAAAGCTGATCGCCGCGACCAGATATGCTCCCAGCGCGTTGCCCATCACTTCGGTTTCAAACCAAGGCAGGCGACTCGACAAATCAACATCGAAAAGACGTGCGATTGTCTCAGGCAGCGTCTTGATCTCGGCAAAATTCTGCGGCATACCAACAGCCATGAGCGGCATCCCTCTCTCTAGATCGAGCCGAATTCATGACGTTTGACTATAGCTAACACAGCAGCCTTTGCAACGCGCATGTACTCCGGTACACTCCTCTAAGTAGCTTAGGCAGCAAGGCAATCAAGGCCTGGACTTTTTCCCGGAGCAGAAATCATGGCAGTCGATGTGAAAGTGCCAGCAGTTGGCGAATCCGTACAAGAAGCGATGATCCATAAGTGGCACAAGGCTTCCGGCGAAGCCGTGAAGCGCGACGATGTGCTGATGGAGCTCGAGACGGACAAAGCCACTGTCGAGGTTACTGCCGAAACTGACGGTGTGATTGAGATACTGAACAAAGAGGGCGACACCGTTGCCATCGGTCAGGTTGTTGCACGGATTGATAGCAGCGCGGCGCCGAGCAAGGCACCGAGCGCGGTAAAAAGCGCTCCTACTTCCAAGCCATCACCAAGCCAGGCTGCCGTTGCTGGGACCGAGGCAGGACTTATGCCGGCAGCTCGTCGCTTAGTTGAAGAAAATCGTCTGGATTCCTCAGCCATCCCAGGCACCGGCAAGGGAGGCCGCGTGACTAAAGGCGATGTCCTGCAGCACATTGAATCAGGCGTCAGCGCGCCCAAAGTGGTAGCCCCCACCGTAGCGAAAGCACCAGTAGCTCCCCCGACCCATTTACCGGTGGCAAAGTCTACTGGTCACGGTCGGACCGAACGTCGTGAGCCAATGTCTATGCTGCGGCGACGCGTTGCTGAGCGCTTGGTCCAGGCTCAAAGCACGGCAGCTATCCTAACCACGTTCAACGAAGTTGATATGAAAGCCGTGATGGACCTGCGCAAGCAGTACAAAGATGGCTTTAAGGACAAGCACGGTATCGGCCTCGGCTTCATGAGCTTCTTCGTTAAAGCTGCAATTGAGGCCCTTAAGACCTTTCCAGCCATCAACGGTTGGATTGAGGGTAATGAGATCGTCTATCACGACTACTATGACATTGGTGTTGCAGTTTCGGGCGATCGAGGCCTCGTCGTGCCAGTCATCCGTGATGTGGACAAGTTAAGCATGGCGGAAATAGAGCAGTCCATCGCCCATTATGCTGGTAAAGCTCGTGAGGGTAAGATCGCTGTTGATGATCTAACTGGTGGTACGTTCACAATCTCGAATGGTGGTACTTTTGGTTCGCTTCTCTCGACACCGATCCTCAATCCGCCACAGAGTGCAATTCTAGGTATGCATAAGATTGAAGAGCGCCCCATCGCCCTCAATGGGCAGGTCGTGATTCGGCCGATGATGTACTTGGCGCTATCGTACGATCACCGCATTGTAGACGGTAAAGAGGCGGTGCAATTCCTCGTCAAAATCAAAGAGATGGTCGAAGATCCGACTCGTCTCCTACTGGGAGTTTAAGGAATCATGGCGGATCAGGACTTTGACGTCGTTGTCATTGGCTCAGGGCCAGGCGGATATGTTTGTGCGATTAGGGCAGCTCAGCTAGGGCTGAAAACGGCCTGCGTTGAGTACGAAGCCTCGTTAGGCGGTACCTGCCTCAATGTCGGCTGTATCCCTAGCAAGGCATTGCTACAGTCCAGCGAGCACTATGCCCACACGATGCATGACCTCGGCAAGCACGGCATCAAAGTCGACAAGGTTAGCCTTGATTTACCCACGCTGCTTGGTCGTAAAGACGAAGTAGTTAAGAGCCTAACTCAGGGGATTGCAGGTCTTTTCAAGAAAAACAAAGTCACCTGGCTGAAGGGCCGGGGCAGCTTTGTCAATGCGTCCACCGTCAAGGTGACGGCAGCAGACGGTAGCTCGAGCGAATACAAAACCAAACATGTAGTCATTGCGACCGGCAGTAAGCCGATCGAAATCCCACCAGCGAAGTACGATCGCAAGCTGATCGTCAGTTCGACTGGAGCCTTGAAATTGCCCTCTGTCCCGAAGCACTTGATCGTCATTGGCGGCGGTGTCATCGGTTTGGAGATGGGCAGCGTCTGGATGCGCCTTGGAGCCAAGGTGACCGTCATAGAGGCAGCTAACTCGATCCTACCTGGACTCGACAGCGACCTTAGCAAAGGACTCATGAAGATACTCCAGAAGGAAGGCATGACCTTCCATTTGGAAACCAAATTGACCGCCACTAAGACCGGCAAGGACAGTGTCACGGCAACCTGCCAGAAGCCGGACGGCACCACAGTGGAGATCAAGGGTGACCAAATGTTAGTGGCAGTCGGTAGACGCGCCAACACCGAGGGCTTGGGTCTCGAAAACATTGGTATAACTCTGGAAGCTGGCGGAAAAGTGCCGGTAGATGAGCATCTTAGAACTCCAGTTCCAAATGTTTGGGCCATTGGTGATGTCATTAAGGGGCCTATGTTGGCCCATAAAGCCGAGGACGAGGGTATCGCCGTCGCCGAATGGATCGCCGGTAAGGCTGGCCATGTCAATTATGAGGCCATACCATGGGTGGTCTACACTTGGCCTGAGATCGCTGCGGTTGGTATTAGCGAAGATGCGGCTAAGCAGCAGGGCCTAGAGGTCAAAGTAGGGAAGTTTCCGTTTTTAGCCAATGGCAGGGCTAAAGCTCTTGGCAATACTGATGGATTCGTTAAGATTGTCGCCGATGCCAAAACCGACCGGATAGTCGGAGCGCACATCTTGGGGCCCAACGCTTCTGAGCTGATTGCCGAACTCGCCATCGCGGTTGAGTTTGGAGCCAGCGCGGAAGATATTGCCCGGTCCACTCACGCCCATCCAACTCTAGCGGAGTGTATTAAAGAAGCCGCACTTGGTGTCGATAAACGAAGTATCCATATCTGACGCCTGTAGCTGAGGCGTCACCGGGTTAAAGGACCGTAGTTATGACGCAACAAGACGCCTCAGGCTCACCTCGCTTCAGTTTCGCAACTGGCACGAACATCGCCTACATTGAACAGCTTTACGCAGCGTTCAAGCAGGATCCGAACAGTGTCGATGCTAGCTGGCGCCAATTCTTTGAAGGATACGAGTTCGCCGCACAAGGTGACAAACTTGGTGCTGCCGCTGGCGGAGGAGAGAGTCCCTACACTGCGCGTGTCGAGGCATTCATCAACGCATATCGGCGCCTTGGTCATCTATCGGCACATTTAAATCCACTAGCCCCGGCTCCAGGGATAGCGAAAGACATGCTGCCCGAAGCACACGGTCTCAAAGATGTGGATGCAGCTCATGTGTGTTCTCGACAGCCAATCTACCGCAAAACTCAATGTCGTTTAAGGAAATCTACGGCCTGTTAACCGACACTTACTGTCGTCGGATTGGTGCAGATTACCGAGAAATCAACGATATCAGCATCGTCACTTGGCTTCAGGATCAAATGGAAGGCTGTCGCAATCAGCCTCCGGTCAGCGCTGATGTCAAACGTCGTATCTTGCACAAATTGACGCAAGCCGAAGGCTTTGAGCAGTTCCTTGGTCGTCGCTACATTGGTACCAAGCGCTTTTCGCTTGAGGGTGCTGATTCCCTGATACCTCTTCTCGACCTACTTGCTGCGGATGGAGCAAAGGCTGGAATCGACGAATTCTGCCTTGGCATGGCACATCGTGGACGCCTCAACGTCCTCGTCAATTTTCTCGGTAAAAGCTACGAACTGATGCTTAAAGAGTTTGAAGGTACCGAGTATAACGCTTTCGATATCGATGGTGACGTTAAGTACCATATGGGTTTCGCAAGCGAAGTTGCGACGATGTATGGCGATCGCATGCGACTCTATCTGTCTCCGAATCCAAGCCATCTAGAAATCGTCAATCCTGTAGTTGAGGGTTTTGTACGCGGACGGCAACACCTATTAAACGATGCCGAGCGCCGTAAAGTTATGCCTATTTTGATGCACGGTGATGCGTCTTTTATGGGTCAGGGCACCGTATCAGAGACCCTGAATTTATCAGGACTGACGGGTTACACGACAGGTGGCACTGTCCACATTGTGATTAATAATCAAATTGGTTTTACCACTGACCCACAAGAAAGCAGATCGACCACCTATAGTTCTGACATTGCAAAAATGGTGCGAGCACCAGTGCTTCACGTCAATGCTGACGATCCAGAAGCAGTCATTTGGTGTGGCAAATTGGCACTTGCCTACAGACAAAAATTCCAACGCGATATCATCATCGATTTAGTTGGATATCGTCGCCATGGTCACAACGAAGGTGATGAGCCGGCGTTCACGCAGCCTTTGATGTACAAAACCATAGGCGCACATCCAACCGTGCTTAAACAGTATGCGGACCAACTCATTAAAGAAGGCACGGTAGACGCTGCCTATGTAGAAAAAGAGGCAAGTGACTTCCGGGACCGTATGCAAGCGGCCTACGACGCGGTGCATGGCAAGAAGGCACCGCAAGTTCCCGCACCAGTGATACCTGCTTCGTTGCAAAAAACTTTGACCTATAAAAAAGCAAGTCGTGAAGACGTTGCAGAGCCTGTCGCTACCGGTCTTAAAGCAGCTCTTGTTAAGGCTATAGTCGCAGATATCACGAAGGTCCCGACGGGATTCACGCTGAATCCAAAGCTAGCGCGACTACTCGAGAACCGTCAGAAGATGGTCGAGGGTCAAGGCGCAATCGACTGGGGACTCGGCGAGCTACTAGCTCTCGCATCCTTGGCTCTCGAAGGACGACATGTTCGGTTTACTGGTCAGGACGCGCAGCGCGGTACCTTCACCAGTCGCCATGCTGTGTTCACCGATTTCCAAACCAATCAGCGCTATGAAGCTCTCAACCATCTGGGTGCCAAGCAGGCTACGGTACACGTAATCAACAGCCCACTGTCGGAG
>OMIY01000109.1 GCA_900299215.1 bacterium
CCGGTGCCCTGGTGAAGCGAGCTGCCAAATGACTCATACATCCCGCGCAGAGTGCGGCCAAAAACGAGCCGAAGCCTATATTCCAGTCGTGCGGCATTAGTTTCAGCAGGACAAAAGGACAAGCGCCAATGAGTACAGTCAGCCACAAGTAACGACGTGGCGTCCTAAATGCGATGGCAAAAGCCGCGGAACCAAGTAGTGCGGCGATGATAAGTGTGCCGGTGTGTTCCATATGAGTATCCTTGTTAATAACCGCGGCTCACGAGAATTTGCATGATCGCGAGGACGAACGCCACACCGAAGCCTAGACTCGCCGTGATGACCAAGGCCTCAAGTAGCTTAGCGGCGCCCGAGACTAAGTTTTTCTGCGCCACTTCGTGTACAGCGTTGACGAGTGTCAGTCCTGGGACGACGACGACAATGCCACCGATGATGAGCAGAGGCGCATCTATGTCTGGTAACAATGCGGCACAACTGTATGCATACGTGGCGACGACCGCAGCCGAGATAAAATCGCCGAGGTAGCGCCTTGTATCTGATGTAAACAAGTATTTATTTAAATACTGAATCATCACGCCAATGGGTGCGCCGAGAGCGATCTCTACCGGAGACCCACCGTAACTCATAATTAGCACCGGACTCGAGATCGCACCTGCAAGTAGCGTCAGGCTCTTGCCGTAAGGGGCCGAGGCTTGATCTTCAGCCTTGAGCTTGGCGTTGGCAGCGCCGATGCTTATTTTATGCTCGTGAATGGATTCGACCAATTCGTTCAATCGCGCTAAGCGATCAAGATCGATAGACCACTTGCGCACGCGCGTTAGGTCTTGCAGCGTGCGTCCGTCGTGTCTGACTGTGATCCACACAGCCGTCGGCACGGCCACCGTTTCGACATCAAAGCCACAGGATTCACCTAGCAACTGGGCTAGGAGTTCGACGCGGTTTGACGAACAGCCACTTTGGATCAAAAGGCCACTCATACGTCGTAAAAAGGCTACAAACTCATCTAGCGATGGCTGCTCGGGGCGACTTAAATTTGCTGACTCCGAGTTTAGCTGATTCATCCTGCGGCGGCCGCTTTAAGCCACTCGGCTGCTGCCATGGCGTAGTAAGTCAGGATGCCATTGGCACCAGCACGCTTAATACAGGTGAGAGATTCCAGTGCGATGGCTTGCTCGTCCAGCCAACCGTTAGCTGAGGCAGCCTTGATCATGGCGTATTCGCCACTTACTTGATAGACGAAGGTCGGCACCTTAAAAGTCTCTTTGGTGCGGCGAACGATATCGAGATATGGCAGGCCAGGCTTGATCATGATCATATCGGCGCCTTCGCTGAGATCGAGCGCGATCTCTTGCAGGGCCTCGTCCGAGTTGCAAATATCCATTTGGTACGTGTGCTTGTGACCGCCACCAAGGGTGCCCTTGGAGCCTACCGCGTCGCGAAACGGCCCATAGAAACTCGACGCATACTTAGCGGAATATGCGAGTATGCGCGTGTGAATGTGTTTACCTTCATCAAGCGCGTGCCTGATGGCGCCAATGCGGCCGTCCATCATATCGCTGGGAGCAACGATATCAGCACCTGCTTCGGCATGGCAGCTAGCCTGCCGACACAGGACCTCGACCGTCGCATCGTTAGTCACGTAACCACTGTCGTCGAGTAGGCCGTCTTGCCCATGACTGGTGTAGGGGTCTAGCGCCACATCAGTGATCACGCCCAACGAGGGGAATCTTGCTTTCAGCTCGCGCACGGCCCGAGGTACGAGGCCATTGGGATTAAACGCCTCAGCCGCGGTCGTATTTTTGAGCGTGCTGTCGATGACGGGAAAGAGTGCAATCGCGGGGATACCCAGGCGCTGACAATGCTCGGCCGTGTGAAATAAGCTCTCAAATCCTAGCCGGCTGACCCCAGGCATGGAAGCTACGGCCTCATCACCCTTAGCCCTGTCGACAATAAACACGGGATAGATCAGATCGTCCGTGCTAAGGTGCGTCTCCCGCGTCAGGCGACGAGTAAAGTCGTCGAGTCTTAGGCGGCGTGGGCGACGTAGTGGGTAGCGGCCGAACGGTTGCATGAAGCCCTCCAAGCATCTCACATATCGATATATGTGACTGTATACTACGAAATGTGTTTCAATAACAGAGACGTATCCACTCCAAGCGGCAAGGGATGAGCTAGTCCATGAGTCTCATACTCGGCATCGATCCAGGTTCGCGGATCACCGGTTTTGCCCTGCTGCGGGCCAAAAAGCCGGTGCCGGTCATGCCTCGCGACTTCTCGGTGGTGGAGGCCGGGGTCCTACGGGCTGACGCCGCGCTTCCCTATGCCCAGCGGATTGGCCTACTGCATCTGGCGTTATGTGATCTTTTGACCGAGCATCGTCCTAACGTTTGTGTGATCGAGCGAGCTTTTTTCGACAAAAACGCTAACTCCGCACTTAAGCTTGGCGAACTCCGGGGGGCCTACATCGCCGCTTGCGCGCGTAGTCAGGTGCCGGTTGCCGAACTCACTCCCGCCGACGTTAAAAAGACGATTGCCGGTAACGGCCGTGCTGATAAAGAGGCCATAGCTTTGGCTTTGCACGCCCTACTTGGCTTCAACCGTGGCAGTCTGCCTCATGACGCCACCGATGCCCTGGCCCTGAGCCTCTGTCACGGCATGAAATCTGCTGTGGTCAACTTAGGCTTTGGTAATTCAGGTCGGGCGCCGACTCGAGTTCAATCGACAACCCGGGCTCAGTTGACTTCCCGGGCTCAGTTGGTGACGCCCAGGCGCTAGCTTGCCTCCGTTAGGGCGCGCCTAAAGGCTAAAGCTGCGATCACGATGCTGCCCACGCCTACAGCTAAAGATGCCGCAATATCAGCCAGATGAACGGCATCAAAATGAAGGATTTCACGAGCAATTGGTAAGGTTAGCATCCCGGTCAATAGGAGGGCTGTACCGCCAACGACCCAGCGAAATGCAGCATTTGGTGCCGTCATGGTGGCAAGCAAGGAACGTGACCAGGACCTATTGGCAGTAATCGTCGTCAAAAATCCGGCGACCAGAGTTGAAAAAGTCAGCGCCCGAGCCGCGTCAGGACTGTGATTCTGTCTCGTATAAAGTAAGACGGCAAGGCATGCCGCTAGAATTACCATTCCCTGTCCGACTGCTGTTAATAGGGTGCGAGGTGAAAATAGTTTGTCCGTCGAACGCCGCGGTGGGCGTCGCATCAAATCACCTTCGCTCTCCTCAGCTTCAAAAATCAGTGAGCATGAGGGGTCGATAATGAGTTCCAAAAAGACGATATGCACGGGCAACAAAATCAACGGCCACGATGGGAAAAACACCGGCAACATCGATAGTCCAATTATTGGGATATGCACGGCAATAACGAAGATCATGGCCTTCTTGATGTTGTCGTAAATCCGTCGTCCCGTCCGTACAGCTGCAACGATCGACGAGAAATCGTCGTGAACTAACACCAACGCCGCCGCCTCGCGCGCAACGTCAGTGCCGCGCCCGCCCATAGCAACGCCTATGTGCGCTGCCTTAAGCGCTGGGGCATCATTGACGCCGTCGCCGGTCATGGCGACCACCTCTTGATTGGCTTTGAGTGCGGTTACCAGGCGCAGTTTTTGCTCTGGCACCACCCTGGCAAATACATCGACGAGCTCAATACGCTTGGCGAGTTCAGCGTCAGAGATTTTATCGAGCTCAGGTCCTGTCATGATGTTGGAGTTGCGTAGTATACCTGCCTGCCTAGCGATACTCTGAGCCGTAGTAGGATAATCACCTGTGATCATCACAACGCGTATGCCAGCGCTCTGACATTCGGCGACGGCTTTTGGCACCTCCGGACGCAGCGGATCTTCAAAGCCCAGTAAGCCTAAAAGTTCCAGTTTGAGATCGTGCTGCTCGTCAGTTAATGCACTTTTGCTGGCGGTGCCTTGAGCGACCGCAAGGACTCTAAGCCCAGATGAAGCGAGTCGCTCGACATCCCGCTCTAGCTGACGCAGATCGGTTTCAGATAAATGGCATAGATCGGCAATGGCCTCCGGTGCTCCCTTGCTCGCAACGATCGCAAGATCACTGTCGCCATTAAGCCAGACATGGCTCATCGCCAGCATCGCTGGTGTGAGAGCGTATTCACGCTTGAGCGACCAATCCGGATGCAAATGCTCGGTGTCTTTCAGATGATGATCACCGGCAACGATAAGAGCGCGTTCCATCGGGTCAAAGGGGTCGCGTTGACTCGCCAAGATCGCGTATTCGAGTAGATTGTGCACTGGTTCTGGAAGTTCTTCGCTCAAGGTAGAGAGGTCACAATCGAGGTCTTTAGTCCAAAGTCGACGCAGCGTCATCTGGTTCACCGTCAAGGTGCCGGTCTTATCAACGCACAGTACAGTAGCTGCACCTAAGGTTTCGACTGCGGGCATGCGTCGAGTCAAAACTCCACTGCGTGAAATGCGCCACGCACCAAGAGCGAGGAAGACCGTCAGCACTACCGGAAATTCTTCCGGCAGAATAGCCATGGCCATCGCGATGCCGGCAAGAAAGCCTTCCTTCCACGATTGCAACGATGCACCGCGGGTCAGAGCGTATGTAATGACGACAACCGAACATGCGCAGAGTCCGGTGATGGCAAAGATCTTCACTAATCGCCCAGTCTCACGCTGCAAGGGTGTATCTTCTGGCTCTACTTGCTCCAAAGATTTGCCGATCTTGCCTAGCTGCGACTGGGCTCCCGTCGCCATGACTTCACAAATCCCTTGGCCAGAAGTGATCAGCGTCCCAGAATAGACGGACGGTAAATCATCGCCACCTGGAGGAGTTAGGGCAGATGCGTCTATCGAAGCGCGTTTTCGCACTGGTACCGACTCGCCAGTGAGCAGCGACTCATCTACCGTCAGATTGAATCCTCGCCGCATCATGCCATCGGCAGGGACACGGTCTCCTTCGCTTAGAACTAAAGTATCACCGCGGACCACTTCCCGACCGGCGATACGCCTTTGACTGCCATCTCGGATCACTAATGCCCGGGGACTCGCTAAATCACGCAGCGCCTCCAGCGCGTTTTCTGTACGTCTCTCTTGGACTATCGTGATGAGCATCACGACAACAACAAATCCGAGAAGCATCAATGCGTCTGTAGGCTCGCCCATCAATAGATAAAGCACGCCCGCACTCACCAGCATGAGAAACATAGGCTCGCGTGCCACGTCCAAACAAATGCGCACCACGGTACGCTGGTCCTGCGAAGGTAGCTCATTGGCACCCTCTTCACGCAGTCGCTGTTCAGCTTCCTGTTCGCTCAGTCCCATGAATCCACTTAGGTCTAATACCGATGGGCTTTGGTCTTTGCTGCGAGTGATTGAGGCGTTCACGGTACCGTCCTACAGTCTGGTTGAATCCAAAAAATTACCGAGCATTGATCGCGCTGTATACGTTTTTCGCGAAGATTTGGCCTGATTCCTATGCTTGGCCAGAATTTTGCTAGCAAGAATTAGTGGCTTTGGTAGGCTACGGGCAACACTAGACCCTTGAGACTGCCGAATTACCTTAAACCGACGCCCACAGCGCCGGAGCGGATTTCGTTTGTCTCTAATCGATGAGGAAACACAAAACATGGTCAAAACACCCCCTAGACTCAAGGTTAGAGTCAGAGCTGCCTTGATTGTCGGCTTTGGCTGCATCGCGCAGGTAGGCTTAGCATCATCGTCAAATGGCCTACATCAGTATGTAGATCCACTAATTGGCACTGGCCCAAGTAACGCGCCGAATCCCGTTCCTGGTGGCACCGGCGGGAGCGTTTTCCCGGTGCAACTTTGCCTTTTGGTATGGTGCAGTTTAGTCCCGACACTCCCAACGGTGAGCCCTCGGGCTATGGCTACAAGGACACCGTCATTACCGGCTTTAGCTTGACTCATTTCAGTGGAGCTGGATGTCGTAATTTTGGCGATCTTCCCATGATGCCTACCGTTGGTGACGCCAACGTAGACACACCGGTCGGGTTTTCGCACGCCAACGAGCGTGCCGAAGCGGGCTATTACAGCGTACTTTTAAACAATGGTGTCAAAACAGAGTTAACTGCCACGACGCGCACTGGGTATGCGAGGTTTACGTTCCCGCAGGGCGCGACTGCGAGTAACCTTTTATTAGAGCCTTGGAAGTCCGCTGCCGGTGTCCGTGATGCCTCAATCCAAGCAACGGGACCATCGACCATTAGTGGATTCGTTGCCAGCGGTAACTTCTGCAATACCAATAACAAGTATACGATCTATTTTGAGGCGAGCTTTGATCGGCCATTCACGCTAAAGCAGGGCGAAAATCGCGCCTATTTGCTTACCTTTGCTCATGGCGACAGTGATCAAGTGCAGATGCGCATTGGCGTCTCCTTTGTCAGCAATGGTAATGCCGCTGAAAATTTGGCCGTAGAGAATCCTGGCCAAGATTTTGATGCAGTTCGGGCTGATGCGCAGGCTACTTGGGACCGATATCTAGCAAAGATCACGATTACTAATGGCACTAACGAGGGTGATAAAGAACGAGATCACGCCTCGCTGACAAAATTCTACACGGCTCTTTATCATAGCCTTTTGCATCCAAATGTTTACAGCGATGTAAACGGTGAATACCTTGGATTTGACCAGAAAGTTCATCATGCCAACGGGTTCACGCAGTACGCCAACTACTCAGGTTGGGATATCTACCGGACTCAGGTTCAACTTCTCGCCTGGCTCTGGCCGCGAGAGGCGAGTGATATGGCGCAGTCACTGGTGACAGCAGCCAACGAGTGCGGTGCATTGCCTAAATGGTCACAAGCTAACGGTGAAACCGGCGTGATGGTTGGTGATCCGGGTGCGCTAATTGTTGCGAATATCTACGCCTTCG
Source organism: bacterium (assembly GCA_900299215.1). Lineage (GTDB taxonomy): Bacteria > Bdellovibrionota_B > Oligoflexia > Oligoflexales > CAIYRB01 > CAIYRB01. Next base: position 6,871 of record OMIY01000109.1, read on the forward strand.
GTGGTCATAGTTTCGATACAGCGGCAGCACTTAAACATATGGTTCACTCAGGAACCATGCCTGGTGCAGCGTGTAACGGCGTCGTCATCAGACCCGCTGTTAAGGAATATCTTGAGCATGGTTATATCCCTTACGGCACGGAAAACCTCTGGGGTTCCGTCTCTACAACCCTTGAATATCAGAACGCCGATTTTGCTGTTGGCAAATTTGCCGCCGCTCTTGGTGAGCAACAAATTGCCCAACGATTTCTCGACCAAGCTGCGCACTGGACTAGCCAATTCGATGCTGATGCGCATTTGCTCAGGCCGCGTAAAGCCGATGGTAGCTGGGCGGTAACTCCCTTTGGACCATCGACAACGGACGGCTTTGTTGAAGGCAATGCAGAGCAGTATCTTTGGATGGTTCCTTACGATCCAGCAAGTCTTGTAGCTAAGCTCGGTGGCGGGGCTACAGTATCAGCGCGCCTTGATAAACTGTTTAGTCGGTTGAATGCGGGACTGAACGATCCCTATTTTTATATGGGTAACGAACCTAACTTTGCCACGCCTTGGCTCTATGCATGGGCTGGGACACCGTGGCGCACCCAAGACGTTGTTCGTCGCATTATGAACGAAGCATTTGGCACGGACGCTGGTGGTCTGCCAGGTAACGATGATCTGGGAGCTACCTCATCTTGGTATGTTTGGAGTGCGCTTGGGCTTTATCCCATAACCCCTGGTGCCAACGGACTGGTTATCGGCAGTCCGGCCTTTGCTGAAACTAAAGTAACTCTGGGTAACAATCGCGAGTTAGTGATCAAGGGCAAAGGCGCCCCAAGTCGCTTTGTGCAGAGCTTAAGCATCAACGGTCAGTCGCAGTCTGCTGCATGGACCACGGCAGAGCAGTTGAATCTAGGTGGAGTGATGCAGTTTGATCTGGGCGATGCCCCATCACAAACCGCGCTGAGTGTTCTGCCACCTATGTCGTTTTGATCAGAACAAGAGCCCTAAGAATCCCGAGCCCTAACGATGGGGCTCGGGATTTTTTTGTACGCTAATTGCCAACGAACTGCAGACATCCCGTAGTACAGCGGAAGTATCCGTTGTGATGACCCCACGGTGCTCCAATTTGGCCCTCGTAGAATCCTACCTGGGCACAGGTAATCCCGTCGCGATTGAGCGCATAGCAGGAATTACCTGCGTAGTTGCCGCTACTACCAACGTATTGAAGACAGCCATTGATGCAGCGGAACTGTCCAGCATCAAAGCCCCAAGGCGAGCCCACTTGGCCTTCAAAATAACCAACCTGCTGGCAGGTGATGCCATCGCGGTTGTAGTAACGACAATCGCCGTAATAACCCCACCCCCAGGAATCGTGACGATGGGCAAATGCACTCATCGACCAAGAGAAAAGCATCAGCCCGGCAAATAAAATTTTCTTAATCATGGCGAACTCCTTTCAAGTTTAACTTGTGTGATGAACGGATCATCACTTGTTAGAGTTCGATCCCATGCAAAATTAAAACCCATTATTCCGAGTCAGATTAATTAGGATTTAATGTGTGGCATCCCGCAGCATTAATGATTTCACACAATGCTCAAGCGTCAGCATTAGTCAAATCCGATATGTGGCCCGCCCAGCACCATAATGATGATGCCAACAACAGCAAACACAGTGCAGATGATGGAGATCATACTGCTGCGTTCATTAGTCATCAGCCTTGCTACTGGAATTACCCAGATAGGGTATGTCGATGAAAGCGCTGTGCCAACCCCCGCCTTGGTGTATTTGGTGCTAAGTGACATCAGGATCAACCCACAATAGGTCCCTAGAAAAGCGGCAGCAGTTAAAAGTAGACCTTGTTTTTTAGTCGCCCAAATTGCTACTGGGGACTCGATTTTCGCCTTCGTGCGGTATTGCCAGATTGCAAGTGCAATGATTGCCGGGGCAATCCGAGCTACTGTCCCGTAGACAATGTCGATTTCCTGCAAAGCCTGACGTGACATCACAATACCGATGCCATGGCAGACTGCAGATGCGAGGGAGTAAAAGATTCCTAAAGCAAAATCCTTGCGACCAACGCTGTTATCCCCGTTGCCGTCTTTCTTGTGGAACAGGACTACGCCAGTCACCGCAATAACAGTGACAATCATGCCCACGATCTCAAGTTGAGTCATGCTTTCGCCCAGGAATATCAGTGCAAGCATGGCTGATATCAGTGGGGCCAGACACTGGAGTGCCGACACTAAATTGGCGCCAATATGCATGAGGCCAAAGAAGAACAGCGTGTCCCCGAGGGCAATACCGATGACTCCGGATAAGCCCAGAATCGGCAGCTGGGTGGTGGAGTTTGGCACAGGTATTTGAAAGAATAAAGCAGTCAGGACTAAACAAACACCAGCAACCACGTTTTTGTTTACATTGAGGAGGATGCTGTCCACTTGCTTGCCGTATTTGGCATACATCGTGATTGAGACAGACCAAATAAGTGCAGCAGCAATCGATGCAACCTCGCCTAGCCCGCGAAACGCTGGCTGAACCTGTGCAAAAGTTGACATATGGCCTTGATCCTCGCCTTGTTACATACTGGACGGGTATAACTATCCAGAGATTTAATAATAATATTTAAAAAATGATATTGAAATCTACATTAAAATATCTTATCCCAAAGATTCTCATGAATGTGGTTGGGGCCTGTGCTCCATAAAGTTACTATTTAGTTCCGGGTACTTACACCCTGGTAATACGTCTGGTAGGGGGCGACATGCGGGTATTGGTAGTGGATGATGATGATACTCTACGACTGATCGTGCGCTCGGCGTTAGAGGAGCGTTCTTACCATGTCGAGGAGGCCGAGGATGGGCTCGAAGCCATCCAGAAGGTGACCACTGCTGGACCATTTGATGCCATCATCCTAGACGTTAATATGCCGCGGATGTCAGGGCTCGAAGCCTTGGCCAAAATTCGTGAGCTCAGTCCCACAAGTTTCTGTTTAATTTTGACAGCTTATTCCAATATTCAAGATGCTGTGACCGCGATTAAGCATGGGGCCTACGATTATTTAGAGAAGCCTGTCGATAGTGAGCGCCTATTGAAGGTTATGGACGCTGCAGTAGCAGCAAACGCCTTGGTCGAGCAGCTGCGCTTTTCTGCTCCGCAACTTGAATTTGATAAGGGTCGTAAGATCATCGGAAGTTCGACCCAGATTCAAAAGGTGTTCGAAATTATCCATCGCCTCGGCAAGGTCGAGACCTCGGTCTTAGTTCGTGGTGAGAGTGGTACCGGCAAGGAGCTGGTTGCAAGGGCGATACATTTTAATTCTCAGCGGATGAAGGGCCCTTTTGTCGCTGTCAACTGTGCAGCAATCCCCGAAAACCTGATCGAAAGTGAGCTTTTTGGTCACGAGAAGGGTGCTTTTACTGGAGCTGATCGGCGTAAGATTGGCAAGTTCCAGTTTGCTGAGGGTGGGACGATATTCTTAGATGAAATTGGCGACATCTCCCAACAAATGCAGGTTAAGCTTCTGCGCGTTCTGCAGGAGCGTGTCTTCACTCCGGTCGGATCCAATCAGGATATCAAGGCCGATGTGAGGGTGGTGGCTGCCACCAACGCTCCCTTAGAGAAGATGATCGAAACCAGCGCATTCAGAGCGGATTTGTTTTATCGTCTCAATGTCATGCCTATCAGGCTGCCATCTCTGCGAGATCGACGAGAAGATATTGCACCGCTTGCAGATTTTATGGTGCAAAAGTTCAATAAGCTCCATGGAAGATCAATCAAAGGATTCGATTCTAAAGCCATGGCTTGCATGCGTCTTTATCAGTGGCCTGGCAACATCAGGGAACTTGAAAATGTCGTTGAACACGCATTCATCATCGAAAACTCCGACATTATTCGCGTCGATGCACTGCCAGAGCAACTGCAAGGTTTAGTCAAAGTAAGAGTGGAAGGTGCGGAAGCAAAAGTCTCCGATACCTCTTTTAGTGAGCCTGCTTTTGAGGACCCATCAGCTCTCAATTATCCGCAGCTAAAGGAACGGTTTGAGCGAGAGTTTATCATCAGAGCGCTTAAGGCATTCAATGGCAAGATTAATCAAACCGCCGAGCACACTCAGATGACTAAAGTTACTTTGCTGCGCAAATTAGAAAAGTACGGCATCGATCCAAAATCGTTTGGTGGAAACTGAGACTCGGTTCTCATACAAATTAGACTTGAACACCATTAACTTTCGCTGTTTAAAGGCAGTGGAGAGTACGAAACATCTTTTCGCAAAGGAGTGGTGTTATGAGCATGCTCAGAAAACGTTCCGCGATCGTTGCTACTTTGATGTTTGCTACAGTTAGTCCATTGGTCGGAAGTTATGTGGCTAGAGCTTCAGTGGAGGAGGACTCCGCCGCAGCGGTGGAACTCGACGATGCCCGCATAGCTCGGGTTGTGACTGCAGCTACTGATCAGATCATTTTCAACTCCAAGTATGCGCAGCGGCATGCGCGTAGTCAGCAAGTGGTTGACTACGCAAATCAGCTGCTGCGTGAGAATCAGCGTATGGCTGAAGAGTTTGCGCTGGTTGTCAAGCGAGCAGGTTTGAAGCCGGAGGAGAGTGCGCTGAGCATTTTATGCCGCATTGCCGGTCTGAGAAATCTCGCAGCATTACACCTCTCTAAACCTGAGAAGTTTGATCAGACTTTCCTAAGTCAAAGTGCTAAATTTGAAAAGCGTGTGGCTCTTCTCTTGCAGGAACGGCTGATCCCAGAGTCGCAACATCAATCAATTCGGACTTATTTGGAGTCCATGCAGAGTGAATTATTGGGCTTTGTTGATCAGGCCAACCAGTTAAAAGCGGAACTTAGTAATTAAGTCATGTTGACGGCGGAGCCCGAAGGGGCTCCGTTTGATTTACTTAAGATCGTCGGCATCTCTTAGTTTGGGAAAGAACCAGGACCACATAAGCACCACCATCATTGTGCCGATACCCCCGACAATAGTGGCTGGAACTGTGCCCCACCAATTTGCTGTGATGCCTGATTCAAACTCTCCCAACTCGTTAGATGCACCGATAAAGACCTGATTCACGGCGCTGACCCGCCCCCGCATAGCCTCGGGTGTACGCAGTTGAACTAATGTGTGCCGCACATAGACACTGATAAGGTCGGCTGCTCCGATCAGGATCAGCATGGTCAATGATAAATAAAAATTTGTTGAAACACCAAAGACGCAGGTTGCTAGCCCAAACACAAAAACTCCAACCAGCATGGATTTGCCAGCACGCCTTTCTAGAGGCCGAAAAGCAAGATATACGGCCATGGCAGAAGCGCCAATCGAGGGAGCGCTCCTAAGGATACCCAGTCCTACGGGGCCCACGTGAAGGATATCTTTCGCATATACAGGCAAAAGGGCGACGGCTCCGCCTAAGAGTACGGCAAAGAGATCAAGGGAAATGGCTCCCAGTAGGATCTGATTTTTCCTTACATAGTGGACGCCCGCCAACAGCCGCTGCCATCGGCTATCTGCTCCATTACCATCAGGCGTGAAAGGATGAGATCTCATCATTAAGTTGCAAATGAGAGCGGCCACCATGAGGCCTCCAAAAGAGGCATAGACAGTGGCTGCGCCATTCTCAAATCCGAAAACTAGGCCACCAAGAGCTGGTCCTACGATCGTCGCCACTTGCCAAGTAGTAGAGCTCCAAGCCACGGCATTGCTGAAGTGTTCCTTGGGGACAAGGCTAGGTAAGAGGGCGCTCC
>OMIY01000110.1 GCA_900299215.1 bacterium
ACCCTAAAGTGCGGTTAGCCTATAGCCAGGCTGCTTCCCAGCGCGAGAGTCAGCTCTCGGCCCAGCTTAGGAAGGCGGGCGCTGGACAATTCGCGATCGACACGGCTTTGCCGGTGACAGAGCCGCTCATCCGCTATCTGCGCGAGCGTGAACGGAGGCGCTACCGATGACACCTGCCGCGGGAACAATTGCGCCAGCTGTACCCGCCCCGATGCCTGGGGTGGGGGGGCCTTTGGGCGGAGCAGCCTCGGGAAAAAGCATGGCTGCCGGCCTGCCTCACGGTATCCGTGGGCCTGTTGGTATCCCGATGCCATGGTGGCAGATTATGCTCATCGTTCTGATCACTCTGGCGGTGCTAGCGGCAGGATGGGCACTCTGGCAGTGGTGGAAACGCTACCAGGCTAACAAGCCTAAGGCTCCACGCGATCCGTGGGATGTCCTAGAGGAGCGACTGACAGTACTCCAGCCTCCGGTGCCGTTTACCAAGACTGCAGGCGAGGATTTCTTTGCCCAGCTGAGCCTGATCCTGCGTGAGGCGATTGAACGGCGCACGCAGATTCCGGCAACTGACCGCACCTCGCAGGAGCTACGGTTGCCACTGCGTAGCAAGCTCCCGCTCGATCCCAGTGCGACCGAGGCTTTACTCGTATTTCTCGATAGGGCCGATTTTATCAAATTTGCCAAGGCACCCACTGATACCGCCGAAGCTATGTCAGCCCACTCACATGTTCAAACGTGGCTGAAAGCACTTATGCCACCGACCATGGACCAGTTTGCTGCAAATACCAACAAGTCTAGCGATGGAGGTTCCGTCCATGCGCCTAGCTAATCCTTGGCTACTATTGAGCCTGCTAACTCTATTGCCGTTGATATTTATCTATTTGAGGCGCCGTTCAGCTCTGAAATTCCCGAGCACAGGCGTGGTGGGGCGTCTTCCCAAGTCCGGATGGACCAGATACCGTCATTTACCGTTTATTTTGCGCTGCGCTGGTCTATTGGCTTTAGCCATCGCCCTGGCTCGTCCGCAGGCTGGCAATAGCAACACCCAGCGCACGGCCGAAGGCCTAGACATCGTCATGGTGCTCGATACGTCAGGTAGTATGAATCTCCGTGACTTTACCTGGGGCAGAGAGAAGCCAACCAGGATGGCTGTGGTCAAACGAGTGATCACTGACTTTATCAAAGAGAGGCCAAACGACCGCATCGGTATGGTGGTTTTTGGCACCGAAGCCTTTACCCAAGCACCGCTCACGCTGGATCACGAGGTACTCAATCGTTTCATCGACATCATCACAGTCGGGATGGCTGGTGAGGCCACAGCAGTCGGCGATGGACTCGCTGCTGCAGTCAATAGACTTAAGTCTGTCGAAGCGAAATCAAAAGTAGTCATACTGCTTACCGACGGCGGTAACAACGCTGGCCGGGTTGACCCACTTGCAGCCGCACAGGCTGCTGCGACGATGGGAGTCAAGGTCTATACTATTGGGGTCGGTTCGGCGCCCAAAGACGGTGGAGCCCCCCAAGCGGCCGATGTTGATGAGCCGACTCTACGCGAGATCGCCAAGGTTACAGGTGGCAAATACTTCTTGGCCAGCAATACTGAGATGCTGATTAAGGTTTATGACACCATCGATAAACTTGAAAAAACTAAAGTCCAAGTTGAAAGCTTTGCCAATTACGAGGACCTCTACACAGGCCTAGTAGTGTTCGCTGTGGCATGCTTACTGTCTGAACTTTTGCTGGGCTTGACTCGGTTGCGGAGGTTGCCGCTATGAGTTTTGGTCGCTCTGACTTATTGCTCTTGTTGTGGCTATTGCCTGTGGCCGCATGGTTGATTTGGAGAGGCGAAAAGCTGCGGCGCAAGCGGTTAAGCTTGGTTGGTGGCCCATCAGGTCAAGGTTCGGGTGTGCGTCTCAGTAAGCCTTTTACCGTGGCTAAGGCTGGACTTCTTGTTTTTGCCTTGCTTGCCCTGGTGCTGGCTATAGCTAAACCTCGTTGGGATTTTGTTTGGACCGATGTCAAAAGGCACGGTAGCGACATCGTCATTGCAGTCGATGTATCGCAGAGTATGCTGGCTCAAGACGTAAGTCCTAGCCGCATTGAGCGCGCCAAGCATGAAATCCTCGATCTTTTGCCCATGCTTAAAGGGGACCGCATTGGCTTGGTCGCGTTTGCCGGAGACGCCTTTGTCGAATGCCCGTTGACTGAAGATTACGGTGCAGTGCGGATGTTTGTGAGCTTTCTTGGCCCGGACCTGATTCCACTGCAGGGGACGGATATTGCGGGAGCAATCAATACGTCGCTCAAGGCTCTATTTGACGGCAGTCCAGGTGGCACTGAGGGGCGAGCCATTGTTTTAATCACAGATGGTGAGGATCAAGAGCCAAACGCGGAGAAGGCCGCTGCGACCGCCAAGGAAAAAGGCGTTAAGCTCTATGCAATAGGCATCGGGACGCCCGAAGGAGCGCCTATTCCTGAGCCCAACGGGGGGTTCAAAAAAGATGCCCAAGGCAACATGGTCATCACCAAGCCGAATGAAGGAGCCCTGAGCAAGCTAGCTGCGAGTAGCGGTGGTGTCTACGCCAGGTCTGAGGTTGGGGGCGGGGATCTTGAGCGCATTTATTTGAGCGGCATCCGCAAGCAAGTGGCTCAAAGAGAATATCAGGCCACGAGGGAGAAGCTGTGGTTTGAGCGCTTCCAGTGGTTTGTCGGTGCGGCATTAATTGCGCTAGTTTTTGAATTTTTGCTGCGCGATGTGCGGTTGCTTGCAGCCTTGATAATTATAAGTATCGGCAGTTTTACCGCGCCTGAGGCAAAGGCCAGCCCAATGGCCGAGCTTTTTAATCAGTCAGTGGAGCGCTACCGTAAGGGCGATTTTGCTGGCGCGGCGCGAGGATTTGCCGCGGTCGGAGATACTAATGAGCAGGCTTTAGCTGAGCGTGCACTTTTTAATTTAGGCAATACTCAAGTCGAGCTTGGTAAGCTTGACGAGGCTATCAAAGCTTACGAAAACGCCTTGGCACTCGATCCTAAAGATCAGGAGGCGAAGGACAACCTTGAATATGTGAAAAAACTAAAAGATCAGAAACAGAACCAGCAGAACCAGCAGAACCAGCAGAACCAGCAGAACCAGCAGAACCAAAATCAGGATCAGCAACAGAATCAGCAGAATCAAAATCAGGATCAGCAGCAGAATCAGCAGAATCAAAATCAGGATCAGCAAAATCAACAGAATCAGTCAAATACTGACCATAACCAAAATCAACAAAATCAAGATCAGCAGCAAAAACAGCAGGACCAGAACTCCGGACAAGACCAACAAAAGCAGAATCAACAGAATCAAAATCAAGATCAGCAGCAGAATCAGAATCAAAACGCGGGTCAAGATCAGCAAAAGCAGGATCAGCAGAAGCAGAACGAGAACCAGGGCGGTGGTCAGGACGATCAGAAGCCGGACGATAAGCGAGACCAAGACGGTCAGGGCGGAGGAAGCGAAGACTCACCCGGTGACCAGGATCAACAGCAGCGCGAAGGCGGTGGCGACGATCGCCAGGGCAAAGGTGAATTGAAACCGGTTCCGATCTCGCCTGATGAGGCCGAGAAAGTGTTGCGAGCAGTTGACGACAATCCGAAAAAACATCTCTATGGGCCTAAGGAAAAGACGCCACCCCGGCAAAAAGATAAGGACTGGTAACGATGCCAAAGCTAGCGAGCAGATTTTTGGTTTTGGTGGCGCTACTTGGGAGCCAGGTAGCCCGAGCGGGGTCGATAACAGCAGACCTCACGCCCACCGATGGGACGATGGATGATAGCTTTGTTTTGACCCTTCAGATTGAAGGCAGTGATCGTAGCGATCCGGTTATCCCAAATGTCGACGGGTTACAGTTTTTGCAACGTGGAGTCCAGCAGTCGACGACCATCATCAATGGCCAAACGACGGCCCAGCTGCAGCTCACTGTGCTGGTGGTCCCTGATAAACCGGGGGACTATACCATCCCGAGCATAGCTGCGACGATTGATGGGCAAAAGGTTGCGACAGTCCCACTCAAGATGAAGGTAAGAGCGGCCGGAGCCCAGCCTCAGGCTCAAGCACAGCCCAAGTCTCAACCAAATAGCCGCTCAGGCGGAAACGGTGGACAAGGCGCGCAACAAGCGGGAGCCGAAACGGCCGGCGTATTTATGGAGCGTGACTGTGGCATAACCGGCCCGATTTATATTGGCCAACAGATCTTGTGCACGATTCGCCTTTACCATCCAAATAATCTCAATGGTGGGCAGCGACTAAGTCAGTCTTCAGCCGATTTTCGCCGATTTAATCTTGAAGGGGAGAAACGCTACCAGAAAGTCGTCAATGGGCAGCGATATTCAGTGATTGAGCTTAAAGAGCTGATGGTACCGACAAAGTCAGGTCAACTCGAAGTTCCGCCATTCTCCATCGAAGCTCGGGTATTGGTTTGGAATAAGCAAAATAATCCGCTCGATAAATTTTTTGATAAATTCGGTGGTGGTGTTTTTAACTTCGATCTCAATTTCACCGAGGAACGAAACGTCACAGTCACTACACCGTCACAGTCGCTACAGGTTAAACCTCTGCCAGATCAGGGTAAACCTCAAGGCTTCAATGGTTTGGTCGGGCTGTTCCAGCTCGAATCGAATCTAAGTAAGAATCATATTGCTGCCGGCGATACAGTTACCATAACCATTACTCTTCAGGGATATGGACTAACGGACACTCTTGGAGATATTGCACCTGGCTTAGATAAATTTGGAAAAATCTATCCTGACAAACCCGAGTATACCGAGCAAGTAACTGCAGACAACGGGATCGTCTCAAAGAAAGTATACAAATACGCGCTGGTTCCTACTAAACCTGGGACCTATGAATTAGGTGCAATTGAACTTCCCTCGTTCAATCCGAAGCTGAATCAATACGTAGCGATACGGACTGACCTTGGTCAGCTGATTGTCGATCCTGCAAAGGCTGAAAGTCAGCCTCAACCGCAGTTGGCGGCTGACTTACCGGTCAATAAGGAAGAGGTTAAAGAACTCGGAAGCGATTTACTTGGACTCCATCGCGGTGTCGATATTAGATCAGAACAAACCATAACCAGTGCAAACAAAATAGTTTTAAGCTTAGTGGGGGGATTGCCGACCTCTTCAGCATTATTTGCATTTGTTTTCTTCTTATACTCAAACAGAAAGAAAGACTCAGAAGCTGAACGTCGTTCCCATGCTTACCGTGTCTATAAATTAGGACTGCCAAAAGCTAAGTCTGACATTGATGCAGGTAATATTGCGGCGGCACTATCCGAGGCGCACCGACTACTTCGTAGCTATCTTGGCGATCGCCTCGGCTTACAATCAGGGGCTTTGACTGCTCGTGACGTTGAGGGTGCTACGACGCGTCTTGGGGCAACTCCAGAGATCAAAGAAATTTTAATGAGCTTAGTAGCAGAATTTGACCGCCTCGAATTTGGGGGACAAGTACCAAACTCGGCGCGCGCTGCAGAAATACTCGAGTCCCTGGATCAGGTTGTCAAAGGGTTGGAGAAGGCATGATCAAATTAAGCTCACTACTACTGGCGATCAGTGCAGTCTTTGCATCCAAGACATCGTTGGCCGTCGAAGTCTCGCCACTTCAGGCTGAGGCAGAGGCTGCCTTTGACAAAGGTGATTACGCAAAGGCTGTAACGGACTACGAGCAGTTGGTTCAGTCTGGAGTTATCAATGGCCATCTTTTCTACGATTTAGGTATTGCCTACTTCCGTGCAGGCAAGCGTGGCGATGCTGTTGCCGCTTTTTTGGCTGCTCGTCGCTACCTGCCAAGGGATCCTGACACCGCTGCAAATCTTAAACATGCATTGGCCGATGTCCGCGATAAGCTGGAACCAGAAGTCCCGCGCAGTTTGGCATCTAAGTTAGCATTCTGGACCGATAGTTTCACGGACAAGGAGCTAGCATGGATGCTGGCGATAGTTGCTGGCATCTGGGGCACAGTAATGACAGTGGCACTCCTTTGGTCGCGCCTAAGTTACTTTCGGTGGTACGTCGCGGCAGCCGCAGTGCTTCCGGTAGCACTGCTTTGGGGGGTCAGCGTCAAGCTAAATGAAAACGATCGATGGGGCGCAGTTAGCCAAGCCAAGGCCAAGGTCTACTCGGGCCCGGGCACTTTGAACAAAGTGGTCTTTGAGCTCCAAGAAGGTGCACCAGCTTTGGTGACGGAGGTTGCTGCTGGTGGTTATTATCGGATTCAACTCTCTGATGGTAAGAAGGGGTGGATTTCTGGTACTGATCTTAAAGTTCTAGGTAAGATTTGAACTTTTGGCCCTTTAAATCGTTGGCTCTTTGACTCTTGGAATTAGACATCGATGGTTCAGGATCGCTACATAGAGTGGCTGTTGCGCTCAGGTGCGCTTCGCTTCGGCGAGTTTAAGACTAAATCAGGCCGCCTTTCGCCCTACTTTTTCAATACTGGCTGCTTTGACTCCGGGCAAAGCCTGGGTGGCATCGCGGAGTTGTATGCCGAGGTGATTGCAGAACGGTTTGGCAATAAGGTGGAGAACCTGTTTGGTCCTGCCTACAAGGGTATTCCCCTGGCCGTGATGACGTCGTATCACCTAAGTAATCGATTAGGCAGGGATATCTCGTACACTTTCAATCGCAAAGAGGCGAAAGACCATGGCGAGGGCGGGACTCTAGTCGGCCGCAATTACCGCGGCGGCGAGCGAGTCGTCTTAGTCGAAGACGTGATTACCGGTGGGACCAGCTTTAGAGAGATGCGCCCCATTCTCGAATCTTGTAAGGTCGAGGTGGTCGGAGTCGTGGTCGGTGTGGACCGTCAGGAACGGGGCACAGACCATCGTTCGGCTTTAGTGCAGGTCGCTGAGGATTGGCAGGTACCGACCGCATGCTTAGTGACCGTGAGCGAGGTGGTTCACCGCCTCCATGGCCGCGAGGTTTTGGGTCGCGTATGGATCGACGACGCTACGAAGGCTCGCATCGATGACTACCTGGCTACATACGGCGGCAGCTCAGCTCGTTGAACTCGAAAATCTAGTTGTGAGGACATGCAATGGCGACACAGACTCAGCATCACAATAGTGCCACGCTCAATCGAGTTGCCAAGTGGGCGCTCATCACATCAGCGGTGATTGCTTTGATTTCCGTATTTGGATTCAAGTTCTTCACCTTAAATCCTGAGCTGCTTGCCCGTTTCGATTGGGCAATGGCATTGTATCCTTATTCATACAAAGCGTTCGCCCAAGGGCAGATCTTTACTGGTTGGCTGGCTGCCGTGGTTATGCTCATGTCCAGGACCAAGTGGGCCTGGTTGAAAGCCTTCTTGGCCGTTTATGCGATCTCACTTTTTAGCGAGTACTCGGGTACAAGTTGGGGGATTCCCTTCGGTCACTATGAATACACGGATCTCCTTGGGTTCAAGATCGGCGACAAGGTGCCTTGGTTGATTCCCATGAGCTGGTTTTTTATGGGCTTTGCATCCTACCGTGTGACTATCGCTCTGCTTGGTCCAAGCGCTACAATTTCAAGCTTTACCTCGACATTTAGCCGCTTACTCCTGGCTACTGGGGTGCTTCTGCTTTGGGACGTCACCCTTGATCCAGCAATGAGTAGAACCACTCCGTTCTGGATTTGGGAGCAAGATGGTAGCTACTACGGCATGCCTGCCCTAAACATCTTTGGTTGGGCCTTAACTGGATTTGCCATCATGTTTGCGATCGACAAACTATTTGGGCCTGTCAGGGCTAAGCAAGTCCCAGCAAATTTCTTTGTTGGCATCTATGCTACCAATTTAATATTGCCGCTTGGACTACTAGCTGCAGTTGAAGCATGGATTCCGCTCGGACTTACCGTCGCTATGGGCTGGTTGCTCTTTAGGATCGGTCGTTGGCTTGGCTGGAGGTTTATCCCACGCATCAAGATGCGCCAAGATCTGTCCCATTCGGAATCACAGTCACCTGCGTGAGTACGATCCCTGCAATGAGGGTGAACTCTGACGCCAGGGTAGCGCGCAGCTATCGCTGGGCCAGAGTTGTTTTTGATTGGTTTCTGACGCGCATGGCAAGGAACGATTTCCATGCGGTGCGAGTGATTGGGAATCCTCCTCAGTTACCTAGGGGAGGCCGAGCCATATTCGTTGCCAACCACTGTGGGTGGTGGGACGGTTTGCTGCTTCTACTTTTGCAGCGCCGATTTTTTCCTGGATTCCCCGTTTACTCGGTAATGCTCGCCCGCGAGTTTGGCGCAACCTTTTGGTTTAGACTGATTGGTTGCATACCAATTACCCCTGGTAACATCGGCTCGATCAAGCAGTTGATTCTACGGCTGACTAAGCTCAATCACGAAGAGTCAGCCACTGGTTATATTTGCAGTTACTTCCCGCAGGGGGAGATTAAGCCGAGTTTTGTACGGCCGCTCAATTTTACAAGTGGGCTTAGGGCGGTAGCTAATGCCATGGCTCCCGTGACTTTGATTCCGGTGGCATTTCACTACGAAGCAATGACTCAGCGTAAACCAGAGGCGCTAATTGCCTTTGGCACACCCATTGAGCATCGCGATGGTCAGTTTGACTTGGCAGCAGTCGAGTCGGCAGTGAGCGCGACGCTAGACGGAGTTCAGACTGAGCTTCGCACCCACGGCGAACATCTGTTTAGCGAGGGTAGGGGGCCAGCTTATGTTAATTTGGTTTAGCTTGGCTCTAAGCGCGGTGTTCCTGATAGTTGCAACGATCAATGTCTTAACGGCGCCGCGGCTGTCTCGACCAAAGAATGTTAACAGAAAACATAAACAGTCATCTTTTACTAAGAATCCTGCTGTTAGTGTGCTTATACCTGCACGAAACGAGGCCCATCAAATCAGGTTCTGCGTTGAGTCACTACTAGCCAATGAGTTTAGTGATTTGGAAATCATCGTTGGCGACGATCAATCCAGCGACGGTACCGCCGCTGTGGTAGAGGCCTTGATGAGAGAATTGCCCTCAGAACGAAGTCCTCGACTGAGGCTTTTGAAACTTAATACGCCTCCACCACGTGGTTGGACTGGTAAGGCTAGAACCTGCTTTGAGCTGGCAAAAGAGGCTAGGGGTGACGTTGTCATTTTTTGTGATGCTGACGTGGTCGCTAGTCCAGATGCTGTTGCAGGTAGCATCGCTCTACTCGATGGATACAAGGCAGATTTAGTGAGTGCGCTGCCACGGCAACTCGGAGGCAACGCTTTAGTTCAGGCTTTAGTGGCAATCATCACTCAGTTTTCGATACTAATCTCGCTGCCACTATTTTTGGTGCCACGGTCCAAGAATCCGGCGCTAGCCTCCGGTAATGGGCAGTGGATGGCTTGGCGTCGTCAAGCTTACGATAAGATCGGTGGCCATGAATCGGTCAAATCATCTCGTATCGAGGATGTGGAGTTAGCGCGATTGGCTAAGACCGCAGGTTGTAGCTTAGTTGTTGCATTTGCCGCGCATGAACTAACCGTACGCATGTACGAGAACGTTGATGCCGCTCGCCAGGGTTTTCGCAAAAATTTATTTGCGCTACTTGGAGACTCGACTGTTGCGGCCTTTGCCTCCTTAGTTACAACACTTGGACTGTTGCTGACTCCCCTGTCTGCAGTGATCTTCGGTTACTATGAAATTGGAATTGCAAATTTTATACTCTACGCGAGTCTGCTCTTGGCGCAGCGTCTGGCTTTCGCAACCTCGTGGACGGCTCTATTGCAGTTTCCAGCGGGAATTGTCGCGGCAACAGTGGTTTTGTGTGAGTCCGTGGTCTATAGTCGGCGCGGAGCTTTGGTTTGGAAGGATCGCTCACTAAGTGTGGAATAGTCAGTCTTTGAGACTGCGTTGAAGGGGCTTTAAATATGAAATTAAAAAATTTGAGTTTAGTTGGATTAATTGCTTTAAGCCTGAATTCTTCCGTGTTTGCTAAAGTTTCGACAACTGACGTAAGTCCTACAAGCAGCCCAATTTCGCAGGATGAGCAGGCTCAGATCGTTGCTAAAATCCGTCAGCGTCTATCCGAGCTCAGCACTACCTCAGCCGCTGATACCAAGTCCATAATTGAACGAGCCAAACTCTCGTACTTCATTGGGCAATACTCATCCAAAGAGGATGATAAGCTGAAGTCATTTCGTGCAGGGCTCGACTCTCTGGAGGCGGCAGCGACAGAGGGCAAGGATCCAGATGCCGTCCTTATCTGGGCAGCCAATGCCGGTGGCGTGGCAAGCATCGAGCGTAATCTAGATGCTCTTAAGTTGATGGATAAGATTGAAAAAAGATTGCTGACGCTCAGCGAGAATTTTGCCTCTTATGAATCAGGCGCAGCCTATAGGGCTCTTGCCGCGATTTATTTCAACGCACCAAGTTTCATCTCGGTTGGTTCTGGAAAGAAAGCAGCCGTCTATGCAGCCAAAGCCTATGCTCTCGATCCAAATAGCCCAGCCAACATGCTAATGATGGCACGGGTTGAAGCTGATCAAGGCAATAAGACTAAGGCTGTTGAGCTATTCCGCGAAGTGCTGCAGCGCGCCAAACCGGATCGTTACCCTCTTGACTACGCCGCATGGCACAACGAGGCCATCACCGGTCTTGAAGATGCCGGTGCGGCCACGACTTGATGACAGTTAATTGAGCCCTAGGCTCGGGAGCGTAGGCTGCCGAGCCCGCCGTCGACTCCAATCACCTGACCCGTGATCCACGTCGATTCACCTACAAGCAAGAATGCAGCCATGGCGGCGATGTCGCTAGGCGTGCCCAAACGGCCCAATGCATGCATACTCTGCGACGCTTTGCGCGCGACCTCAGAGCTTGTGATCCGCTCGGTGAGGGGCGT
>OMIY01000111.1 GCA_900299215.1 bacterium
CTTTCCTGATCTAAGTCGCGAGTGGTCGCTAACCTTAGCGCTTTACATTATGTGTATCACTAGTGCCCTGGCGCTAGGATCTCTGGAGCAAAAAAGACAGCTGGCGACCCAGGACAATCGCGGACTGCGCCTTGCTGCCGGGATAGCTGAAGGGGGTGAGACGGGGCTCGCGTATACGATATTTCTTCTTTTTCCTTCTGAGCTTCCCCTATTGGTCAGAGTTTGGATCTTCGTATTGGTGGTCACAGTAGTCGCTAGGACGCTACTAGCTCGAAGGGTGCTTTCCCCTAAAATGCCATGAATGGGCAATTTTTGCCCCTAAGGCACTAAAATAATTGCCCCTATCTTGACAGCTATACGCTCTGCATTTGAATATTGAATAAGCTCGTGTTATCCGCACGGTCATGGTCAATTCAGGACCCCAGCAAGAACTACAATTGAAGCAGGAAGGTGGCAAGCAGTGTGGAAGGTTTATCACATCCAGTCTGGACGCATAGTTAAGGCCGGTTTTGACTCCGACGACCAAGCCAAAGAATGGCTTGAACGGCGCAAAGACCTCGCTGAAGACGAGCACGACATCGATGAGATGGACGAGGAAGAGGAAGAAGAATTCCTTGAGCGTGAAGCCGAGGAAGAAGACGAAGTTTACGAGCCGGAATTTGACGAAGACGGTGATCGCGAGATTCCCTACCCAGAGGGTGGCAATCTCGGCGGCGACATCGACGAAGATGATGACCATGACCATGGTGATCATGACGACGAAGAAGACGACGATCACGGCGACGAAGAAGATTACGGCGACGACGAAGAAGACGAAGACGACTACTAATTATGCGTTATCAGGTTTTGGTTGATCGCAGTGAGCGTATCAACAAATGTACGATTTTGCCGCTAGCTGATCATCCGGATATGGACATAGTTCGCTACCATCGGGGACGGCCCATTCCGGCCCTCCTCGGTGATATGCTACTGCACCCTGACGGGGTCTCGATCGATGCCTTGGCCTTAGAACAGAGGCAAGGCGTTAAGGTGTTGTCAGCAATAGACTGCACCTGGAAGCGCCTTGGCTCCGTTCTCAGACTGGTTGAGGAACCGTTGCCCAGGCTGGTCAAAATCCCGCCTGGCTTTGTGACGGCCTACCCCCGCCGCAACAAGCAGAACCGCGACCCAGAGGTCGGATTGGCTACCATAGAGGCGGTCTTTATTGCGGCAGCTTTCCTGGGGCACTGGGATGAGACGCTTTTCAGCCACTACGCCTTCGGGCAGGCCTTTTTGGACCTAAACCGAGGGACCTTTCTCGATTACGGAGTGGAACGGCCGGTTACGGTGCTGCCAGAAAGCTTGGTTTCTCCTGTTACCTTCTGTTAATGCCGGTAAATTTCAGATATAGTGGGACCTTAGCGGACTAATTTTTTGCGGGGTGGTATCGCTATGCGGGAATGCGCTCGCCGGGTTCTATCGTGGCTCTTCTGCATCGTCCTCTGGAGTACTTTGGTGCCGTTGCCAGACTTGGCGAGGGTGACTAGTCACAGCAGCGTAGCCTTGGCTGCCGGTGCGGAGAACATAACGACCATGGAGCCAGCTCCAGCCATGCAACCCGCCGGGTCTGCAGCCGCACCAGCTGAGTCAGACACCGCTAGCACCGGTATATTCGGGCGGGCAATGCAGGGAGGCTTCATCGTCTTTACCTGTCTTTTGATCCTACTTTCGATGTCAGTGGTGACTTGGGCGGTGCTAATCGCTAAGTATGTCTACCTCCAGCGTTTAGCGAAGAGTGGAGAGGCATTCACCAAGAGCTTCTGGGATTCCCGCTCCCTAAACGACCTCAATAGCCGGCTGGCCGAGTACCCCTACAGTCCTGTCAGGGAGGTGTTTCGGAGTGGCTATGCTGAGCTAGTGCGTGGCAGCCAATTGCTAGGCCAAGTGGCGTCATCTGAAATCGCGGTGAATGCTGCACTAGACAACATCAACCGGGCGCTAGGTAAGGCTAAGATGTTTGAGCGGCGTCGTCTTGAGAAGTTCATGTCAATGCTCGCCATCAGTGCTTCAGCCTGCCCGTTCATCGGTCTATTCGGCACTGTTTGGGGCATCATGGGGGCCTTTGAAGGCATCGCCAAAACTGGCAGCGCCAGTTTAGCAGCGGTTGCGCCCGGTATTTCTGAGGCTTTGGTATCTACCGCCTTTGGTCTGGCAGCAGCGATTCCAGCGGTAGTCGGGTACAATATTTTTGCCGCCAGAGTCCGTTACTTGGTCGGCAGCATCGATGGGTTTACAGCTGATTTTCTTAATATAGTTGAGCGATATTTGGTATCGGACAAGCCCCGAGCGAGCGCCGGTTCGTCACCCTCAGCCGCAGCTCAATCGCCGCTAGACAGTCGCATCTGAGTAAAAGTGAGGTCCTATGGCATTCGGTAGAATTGGCCAGGAACGTGGGGGCGATGAGCAAGAAGCCTTGGCGGAGATCAATATCATTCCACTAGTGGATGTGATGTTGGTGTTATTGATCATCTTTATGGTGACAGCTCCATTAAGTATTGGCGGCATCAAGGTCGATCTACCGATCAGTAAGGCTCGGGGAACCTCAGTCGACGAAGATAGGATCGTCCTATCAATTAATCGCCAAGGGGCTTTCTACCTCGACAAGCAGCAGATTGCTGATGGCTCTCTTGAGGCTAAATTTAAGGCAATTTACGAATTCAGGCAGAAGAAGGAACTCTATATCAGAGCCGACACGGGGGTACCCTACGGTCGCGTTGTCACGGCGATGAGCGCGGCCCGTTTGGCTGGCGTGACAAAATTGGCGATGTTGACCAATTCTCAGGCACCTCAGGCTACCCGTTAGGTCGTCGAGTCAGCAACAGTCATAAACTCATTGGTTAGTGAGCAATTAGAGACGTGGTTGAAGCCGAAACAACAGTAGGACAGTTGGAGCCTGGCGTAAGTCGAGCTCGCATACCATTTCTGCCGGCTGTGAATGCGCAGGATCGCCTTCTTTGGTTTTTTGTCGGTGTTTCCGCGATTATCCACACTTTTATCTTGGCTGTTGGTTCCTGGCAGATCCTCAATAAAAAGCCTGCGATCAATCTCGACGAATGGTCCATGGACGCCGAAATTATGGCAGACTTTGAAGCATCTGCTCCAACTAAGACAGCGCTGCCGCAGGCTGAGCTGAAACCCGAAGCAAAAGTACCAGTACAAATGCTGCCGCAGCTGCCGCAGAAGTTTTCCGTCAAGGAAGAACCTAAACCCGAAGATTTACTTCCAGAACCTGCTCCTGCTCCACAGCAGCAGCCAAAACCAGTAGAAGCCAAGGCAGAACAGCCGCAGCCGAAACCACAAGAGCTACCGGTCAAGACCGACAACAAGACAGACAATCAATTGTCGTCGGCAGAAATCCTAAAACGAGCAGCTCTCGAGCGCTTACGAGCCGAGCAAAAGACAGCCAAAACCTTGCAAGCTCCCGATAAGGATGCAGTTGCTAGATTGGGTGAGGCCTTACGTAAAGACGGCCCGACTGCCGGGTCAGCAGTGGCCAAAGGCAAGATGAACGCTTATAGGTCCCGTCTTACTCAAGCGATCAGGCGCAATTACGCCGTACCAGAGGCCTTGGGCATCAAAGGTACTGCGCTTTCGGTGGTGCTGATCATTTCAGTCTCTGAGAGTGGAGACCTAATTGAAATTCGAGTCAAAGAACCCTCTGGCAACCAGGCCTACGATGACGATACAGTACGAGCTGTACGTGCATCTGTGCCACTGCCTCGACCGCCAAGTGAGTTTGTCGGTCAGCCGATCGCCGTGGCCTTTTCGCCCAAGGGTGTCTAGATAGGGAGCGGGCTAGCATGACTAGACTCAGTCGAGCATTCGGAACTCTTATAACTGCTGCAGTGATTTCTGGAATCTGTCCCTACGTGGGAGCTTCAGAGGCACAAGCGGCCACTCCCGTTTTTACGGTGAACATCGATAACCCGAGCTTTCGCCGGCTTGTGACGGCTGTGCCTCCTTTGGGAGGTGGCAGCGATCCCGAGTTAGCGAGAATCAGCAGCGAAGCTACTGCCGAATTAGGGCGGTTGCTCGACTTCTCGGGTCTCTTTAGTGTCATGTCCAGTGCAGGTTACCAAGAAATTCTGCGCAAAAATCCCAAGGCGCAGTCGGCCGCTCAGGGGCTGGATGGAATCGATCTAAATGCGTGGCGTGCTAGCGGAGTGGAATCCCTTAGCGTCGGTGAAGTTGCCCGTGATGGCCGCGAGTTTATCTTAACTTTGCGTACGGTCGATATATCGATGCGTAAGCTCATGGTCGGTAAGAAATACTCGAAAGTGAGTCCGGCTCAGGTAAAGCAAGTTATCGCACGTTATGCCGATCGCGTGCTTCAAGCATACACAGGGAAGCCCGGCATTTTCTCGTCGCATTTACTCTTCGTGGGTAAGGCGTCAAAGTCCTCGTACAAGCAGGTATATATTTCCGACTTTGATGGTTCAAACGCTCAGGCCATAACCTCTAGTCAGGCGCCGCACATTTCTCCTGCTTTCAGCCATGACGGCCGCTTCGTAACTTACACATCTTTTGAAGACGGCAATCCAGACCTGTTTATCTATGAAATTGCGACGGGTAAGAAGCGCAAGTTATCTGGTCGCAAGGGTCTAAATAGCGGCAGCAACTGGGCGGCAGCAGATACAGTTGTAGCCTTCACGGGTTCAGCTGAGGGTGATGCGGATATTTTTGCTATCACGCCTGACGGTAAGCGGTCGCGTGCTATCATTCGTGGGCCCGGCTTGGATGTGGATCCGTCGTTTTCGCCAGACAAAAAATGGTTAGCATTTGTGTCAGGTAGGTTTGGAAATCCGCATATTTTCCGCGCTGAGCTAAAGTGGGACGGGGAATCGGATGTTCGAGTCCTGAGCGACAAGAGGTTGACCTATGCTGGATGGTGGAATGCGACTCCAGCTTGGTCGCCTGATTCCAGCAAAATTGCTTTTGCCGGCTATGACCGTGATATTGATCGTTTTGACCTTTTCATGATGAATATTGATGGCACTGGTCTTGAGCGCCTTACCATCCGCTCAGGGGATAACGAGCATCCGACTTGGTCGCCTAATGGTCAACTTATTGTATTTGAGTCGAGCCGCCAGCCAGGTCGTGATATTAAAGGCGCCAGGCAGCTTTATGTGATGAACCGCGACGGCAGCAACCAACGCTTGCTGAAAACTGGCCTTTACGAGGCACAAGCACCTGTTTGGGGGCCGCCGCAAGAGCAGTAGTGATGTTTAGCTATGGACGTTCTTTCGAGTTTTGAAATTCCGCAAGGTAGCAACCTAGTATCGCCTCTAGGAATGGTGACTAAGGAGCCCCTTCTTAACGATTTCGTCCTGTACTTGTCGACGATCCTTAGCGAGATCAAAGCTCGACCTAATGATACTCACGAGATCTACTTTTCGCGCCAAAAGCTGCGCGAAGTTAGGCGTGCTTTTAGCGCAATGATTTTGCGTGGCGAGCGTGCACTGCATCAGCTTAGTGAGTTAATTTGCGGCCATTATTTCACGGCCTATCAACTTAGCAGTGTTGTAGTCGGTGAGATCGACGCGACCAAAGAACGCTTTGTGCTGTCGCAGGGGCTGTCCGCTAAGGATCTTTATTCGACCTCCGACATTGATCTCGGGACACGCCAACTAGCTAAGTTGCGCTTTACCAATGGCGGCAAGTGGAGTCCCGCGAGTTTAGTCGCAAACTTTGTCGAGTATCAACCGACTGAACCCAACGCGATGAAGATCCAAAAGATAATTAGTCGCATCAAAGCCGAAGAAGAAATTTGGAACAAAGTAGTCGACGAGATCTTCGATCTTGATGGGATGGTGCGTCGAGACAAGCAGATGAGTCATTTGAGTCAGTTTGTCAAAGATGTCTTCGGCATCAAAATTGTAGTTGGGTCCTCGGTGGACGTCGAGCCGATGCATCAATCACTTTTTGACGCCAGGCTTGAGCTTGAACACCTAGAGACTAAAAATTATCTGACGCAAGATCAGCGTAAAGCTAGTGGTTGGGCGGCGATGAAGTCAGTAGTGCAGTGGGGTGGACGTACTTTTGAGATTCAAGTCCAACCTCTGCGTAACTATTACAACGAGCAGCAATACTTAACGACCGAGAGCCATGCCGGCTTCAAGTCTAGACGCGAGACTTTGCGTAATGAAATTGCGGCGAAGATTCCGCTTTTTGGCTTCTATCAAGCACTGCTTAAATGGCTATTTTTAGCCGAAGCAGAACCAGGCCAAGCACCAAATTATCCAGGAGTTAAAATCTTGCTATCGGAGTGAGCGTTGCCATCGACTCAAACGACTTCAAGCAAAGCTCCAGCCCAAGTTAAGCCAGATCCCACGACTGCGACTGCGATCAGGTCACCGACCTTGTACTTGTCCCAATTCATCGAAAGGACGTTGGGTGCTCCAGCGCCGCCCTGATTACCGTAGTGCTGGACGTTGCAAAGGTGTTTCTCCGGCGAAAAACCGAGTTTTTCAACGGCAGACATCAGCATCCGGTAATTGGCTTGATGAGCCACAAAGTAGGTGATGTCGCTTGGCTTTAGATTCTGCCTCTGCATGATTTCTTGGGTCACGGCGACCGTTTTGGTGACGGCAAATTTTTGCACAGCGGCACCGTTTTGCGAAAAAAAGTCACCATCCGGTAATTTAACATGCTGGTTACCCGCGGGAGACGAGATCACCACAGTGTCGCGAACGGCTAAGCCCTTGGCACCTGGCCGCGTCGAAACAAGGGTGGCAGCAGCACCGTCGCCAAAAAGGACCGAACTTGCGCGGTCGCTGAAATTAACTCGTGTCGAGTATCTTTCAGCATTGAAGATTGCCACGTCGGTGGCTTGTCCATTGCCCAATAGGCCTCGTGCCACGTGCAAATCGACAACGAAACTGCTGCACGCCGAGTTGACGTCAAATGCTGTGGTCTCAAGGCCTAAAGTGGCTGCGATCGAACATGCGTTAGCCGGAATATCCCAGTCTGGTACTGACGTGCCAGCAATTACCACATTAGGGTCAGCATAAAAGTCACCGGTGCGATTCTTTGCCATGGCCCATGGCTCACGACACATCTCACCTATGGGCAAGATGCGGCCATGTTGTCTCAGCTCGGCGAGGGTGGTTTCACCTCTCCGAAGCTTAGTCACGTCTTCAAGTGCAAGCACCGTGCGACGCTCCAGAATGCCAACTCGCTCCTCAATCCACATGGCGGACGTACCTATGTCCAGCCCCTCGTAGAACTGATTAGTTAAACGCGTAGATGGAAAATA
The DNA here is from genome assembly GCA_900299215.1 of bacterium. Lineage (GTDB taxonomy): Bacteria > Bdellovibrionota_B > Oligoflexia > Oligoflexales > CAIYRB01 > CAIYRB01. Next base: position 7,295 of record OMIY01000111.1, read on the forward strand.
ATGCCCCATGCCAGTAATCACGGGGACTGGTGTCGTCGGTCTTGCATTCATAGTCGCACCAACAATTAAGTGGGTCACTTTAAGTTGTGTACATGCCGCCATTCACATGCAGCGTGGTACCGGTTATGTAGGCAGCTTTATCCGAAGCCAAAAATTCGACCGCGTGAGCAATGTCCTCGGGGGTCCCAAGGCGCTTTAGTGGAACCTTGGTCAGGATGGCCTGCTTCACCTCATCTTTGAGGTCCTTGGTCATATCGGTGGCGATAAAACCAGGTGCAACGCAATTGCAGAGGATACCGGCCGCTGCTAGTTCTTGGGCGATACTCTGTGTAAAGCCCGTGATCGCTGCCTTGGTGGCCGCGTACATGCTCTGGCCGGCATTACCGGTATGGCCAACGACAGAGGAAAGGTTGATGATCCTGCCGCTACGTTGACGAATCATGACCTTGGCCGCGTATTTGGACAGGAGAAAGACTGGGCGCAAGTTAGTGGCGATCAGTGTGTCAAAATCCTCGGGCTTAGCAAATGCCAACACTTGGTCGATGGCAACACCGGCGTTATTGACCAAAACATCAAGAGATCCGAGGTCTTCTTTTACTGCCTTGATCAGCTCTTGGGATGCTGCTGGATCGCTCAAATCAAAGCGGTAAGCTTTGGCTTGGCCAGCGGGCAGCTCAGCCACAATGGCCTTAGCCCCTTCCTCGCCCGAGCGATAATGTACAGCAACCTTGTATCCAGCCCTGCCTAGTGCTAAGGCACATGCTGCGCCGATCCCTCGTGATCCGCCTGTGACTAATGCAACTTTTTGACTCATCGGAACCCTCGATGTTGCCTAATATAGTTCGAGTTGTGTTGCCATTCAGTGCCAGCGAAACTAGCACTAAAGCCAATATGGCACAACGTCAGAGAGTTAATCTCATGGCCCTAATCTTATTGGGACTGATAGGTTGTGTCGCCACGAGCACTCAGACCCCCGAGGAAGCCTGGCAGGCCGTCCGCCGGGCGGACGCTGAATTTGCCCAGCTAATCTATGTAGGGGAGACGGCAGGTGAGGCGCCTCCAGCAAATGTTCAAGCGCTGTTCCGGCGGCAACATGAACTAAAACAATGGGTTTATCCCTTGGTGACTTCGTACCTCCCTCCTGGGATACCGCTACCTAGGCAGATTCGGTTGGTAAAGGCGGAAGAGACGCCTTTTGAAGCCTACGGTGACGTCATCGATGTCGAACTTGGGGCTAGAACCGAAGATCAGGCGTGGACGCATCTGGTGAAGCGCCTGTACGAGGCCGGACTCAGTAACCTTGCTGCTGGTAAACTGACGGAGCTTCCGTTGCCTTTGACAAAGATCCGGGGGCGGCCAGTGCGAAGCAACTCCGCGTTAAACCGAAACCTACTCAGTTGTCTCTGGGTCGAGGGTACCTCATCTTTTGTCGCTGCTCATGGTGAGCGTCTAGCTAATCACGGAAGCGGAGTGCTGAGCTGGCAACAGCGCAGCCTCATAACTCCCCATTATATGGATTTACGCGATATCTTGGCATCGGACGAGGATGCCAAAGAACGTTGGGCTAAGTTGCTGCGTCTCGATGACAGCGAAACTCTTTTCAGTCGTATCGGTGCGAACATGGCCGGTCGTCTTGAACGTGAGTTAGGTGTAGAAGGCTTAGTGCTAGCCATCGGTCGAGGGCCCGAAGGGTTCTACTCAGGCTTTATGGCGCTTTATCCAGGCGCTCTAGTCAGCTTTGAGCTAGCACCCGAGGTCCAAGGACCACCCGCTCCTGAACCGCCACTGCGCGTGACTCACTAATTTGGCCAACGCTGGTACTAGGATCTGGCAAAGTTACTGATGGCCTCGACCGTATCCGCAGGGCGCTCGCGTGGAAACAGGTGACCAACGCCATCCCATTTGATCAACCGAGCTCCTCTAATCTTGCTGGCGATGAGATCTGAGTTCTCATGGTTGATAATCTGATCATCGGTGCCGCAAATGACCAACGTGGGTGAAGTTATATTGCTTATCTCTCGCCTCAGGTTGAAATTTGCGATGGCAGCCAGTTGCTCGAGAAATACCGTCGTACCCGCAGACGACGAGCGCATCGTGTCGAGTAGGCTTTGGAGGTGACCTGGATCGGCGTGCAAGTAATGGTCTGAAACTAAAGCCCGGGCAGCTAGCGTGGGTTTGAGGTAAAAGAAGGCTCCAAGCAGCATCCTCAATTTAGGCCTTATTAAGAGGCCAGAACAGCTTGTAGCACCCAAGATCAGGTGATCGACGCAGTCCGAATGGTGGACAGCCAAATGTTGAGCAACCATGCCGCCCATGGACACCCCCAGGATATGCGCTTTCGTTAGACTGAGGTGCTTGATGAGTAGGCTAGCATCCTCGGCAAAGGATGCAATCGAGTGTGGCCTGGGTCCGACACTGCCACCAACGCCTCGATGATCAAACGTAACGACACGGAAACGCTCAGCCAACAAATTGATAAACCCACGGCTCCACATCGCTTGTGTGGAGTTGATGCCGGTGAGGCAAAAGAGGGGAATTCCCCGGCCATATTCTGTGTAGCAAATGGTGGCACCGTTAGGCAAAACCGCCTTTTTGCTGCTTTGTACCATGGTCTAGGCACCTTTCCTCATCCAGGGTAACATTATGTTATGCCAAGCATCATGAAACAAAAATTAAAAGTCGCACTAATCATGTGCCTACTAACTGTAGCGACCATGGCAGTCTATTGGCCATGCATGAAGGGTGCATTTTTTTTCGATGACGAGCACTTCATTCAAAAAAATCGTCTAGTGCAAGATCTATCGAATTGGCCTCAACTTTATACCTCAACCGTAACTCAGGGCGCAAATATCAAGGGCAACTTCTACAGGCCAAATCAACAAATGGTTTATGCATTGCTCTATGCGCAGTTTGGTCAGTCAACAACCTTGCCATACCATCTGGTATCAATTCTGCTGCATATCGCATCTGGGATGATGTTATTTACTTGGCTGCGACGACTTGGTCTGGGGCTTATAGGTGGGGCTTTTGGCGCAGGTATATTTTTGCTGCATCCAGTGCAGACGGAGGCCGTCTGTTATATCTCAGGTTTGTCTGATCCACTGGCGACCTTTTTCATCATGATAGCGGTACTGCTCATGACCCCACGCAGCGAACATAGAGTCGTGACGCCAAACCTTCTGGTCAAATTCGGGAAAATTCCACTGCTGGCAATAGCTGTAGCCATGGCCATGCTCAGTAAAGAGAGCGGTGTAGTCTTTGCACCCATGCTTGTATTTCTCGTGTCGTATTCGTGCTTGCTGCAAAAGCGGCGACCTAAACTTGAAGAAGCTATCGCCATTGTCGTCGTGGGGCTACTTGCAGCCGCTAGCGTGCTCGCGAAATTCACGCTCTTTAAGTTTGGAGACTCCATAGGATTAACAGATGCTGCTAATCCCTATACCGATAGTTTAGTCCTCAGGCTTACCACGTTCGTGAGTGTCCTATGGGATTACGTCAAACTTATATTTTGGCCTCAACATCTCTTTTACGAAAAACCCTACACCGCCTATGCGGGGCTCTTGCATGCCAGGGGGCTTTTTGGACTGAGTCTGATGTTGCTTGCGGTGGGTATGTGCGTCCTAGTGCGCCGATGGCCATTGCTGGCTTTGGGCGTCGCTTTTGTCGCATCAGCTCTATTGCCGTTTAGTGGGATTGTGCCGCTCAATGCCATGTTTCTTGAACATTGGCTCTACACACCGATGATAGGCATCTCGCTCCTATTTGGGCTAGCTGCACACAAGTTAGCGGGCAAAAATCGCGGAGTGAAAATCTTAGCGGCAGTCTCAGGTGTGACGATTCTCTCGCTAGCAAGCGCACGCACCTGGGCACGCAGTGCTGAATGGGCTGACGTCGAAGCGTTTTATCTCAATGAAATTGATCATGCGACCAACCCAGGCCGCATCTATAATAACCTAGGTATGTACTACGCCGATCAAGGTGATCGCACACGGGCTATCAAGTACTACGAGCTTGCAGCGCAAAGTGATACCGGCAGACTATTTGCTCAGCCTCATCATAATCTCGCTATGGCTTACCTACAGGCTGGTCAAAACGATCAGGCGATCGCGGCCCTGCGCCGGGCCTTGCAGGTAGATCCGCAGTTTATTTATAGCCTGAGAGTCCTGCAAAGTTACTTTAGACAAAGTGGTGATGGGGAGCGATTGCGCTTAGTTGACGCGGCAATTGGTGCGGTTGAGGCCGGCGGGCAGTATGATTTTCGGGCGTTTGATAGGGCTGTGTTTGGGGAGTGAAATCTCCAAGAAAAAAATATCTGGTTCGTTTATGCTTTCATTCATGCACTGAATCAACGACTCGTCCTACTAAGGTGCGAGGGAATACTAATTACCACAACACCTGGACGAAATAGCAGTGCTGCCTTGAGGCGCAGTGCCGTGTGATTGTGAAGCACTTGTTCCCACCAACGACTTGCGACAAATTCTGCCAGCACCACGCTAATAACGGCGTCTGGATGGGTTTTTTTGCTTTCATCTATAAAGTCGAGAATGGGGCCCGTCAGCGACCGATAAGGTGATTCGATCAGGCGAAGGCCAACTGATTTTAAATAGGGATAATTCGCATGAGCGTTCATCCATGTCTGGTTAAACTTAGCAAGATCGTGCGCATTGTCGGCGACGTGAAGTGCGGTAATGCCGATATTTGGCAGCGATGAGGCATAGGCTAGAGATTCCACGGTAGGCGGCCAAATCTGTGCGACTGGCACTAGGAACATATGCTGGTAGGACTTGGGTTGCATAGGCAAGAGTGGTGCAACATCCCGTCGTACACGGCCATAATGTTTGTGTATCGCTCTAAAAATTCCCACCTGCAGCGGTATCAACAATAGTACCACCCAAGATCCGGCATGTAGCTGAAAACCCTCAATTGCAAATATGACATCGCCACTGGCAAATTTAGTCACACCAGCCACCAAAGTGACCATCAAAGTTGCTACGGCACCTAATCCATTAATGGCCATTTTTGCTATCCAATGGCGTCCGCGCTCTCGCCACCAGTGAATGACCATGCCCGACTGGGACAACGTAAATGAAATGAAGACGCCAATGGCATAAAGCGGGATCAGTGCGGAGACATCTCCTTTAAATAGAATCAAGACTACCGCTGCAAATAGGGCAAGCATGATGATGCCAATGCTGAACGCTAGTCGATCGCCTCTGAAGGTAAACTGCCTGGGCATAAAACCGTCGCTGGCCAATATGGATGCCAGACGAGGGAAATCGGCGAAGCTTGTGTTGGCAGCGAGTACCAACACAAAAAGCGTGGCCATCTGAATCAGATAGTAAAACCAACCTGAGCCAATCGTTACGTGCGCTAACTGGGATAGGATCGTTTCACTTTCGTGAGGCACTAGGTGATAGGCATGGCTTAGAAAGGTGATACCCAGAAAAGTGACGGTTAACAGTCCGCTCATCGCCAGCATGGTTTGGGCAGCATGTTTCGACTCGGGCTGACGGAACGCTGGGACGCCATTTGAGATTGCTTCGACCCCGGTCATGGCGGAGCAACCGGACGCAAAGGCCTTGAGTAAGAGAAAAATGCCGAGCGGTTCTATGCCAGCGACTGGGCCTACAACTGGCAGAGGGTCCGATGCTGGTCCATCGTTCAACACTAAGATGCGGTAGGCGCCGACTGCTAGCATGATCAAAATAGAAACCAAAAACAGATAAGTCGGCACGGCAAAAATCGTCGCGGAATCCCTAGTGCCGCGTAGGTTCACCATAGTTATAACAAAAATACATCCGACGCCGATCGGGACGGTCCATGAGGCAAGAGCCGGAAACGCCGAGCTTAAGGCAGCGATTCCAGAAGATACTGATACAGATACAGTTAAAACATAGTCGATTAAAAGTGCAGCCGCTGCCACTAGGCCAGGGACCTTGCCCAAATTTTCGGCGGCGACAATGTAGGCGCCACCGCCGTTGGGGTAAGCGAATATGGTCTGTCGATAGGAGATCGTCACAATCCAGAGCAAGGCTGCGATTGCCAGCGCTAGATGGA
>OMIY01000112.1 GCA_900299215.1 bacterium
AGGAATATGGTGAAATGTCGAGATTTTAACGGGATGCCTGGCTCGCAACAGTTGCGGCAATCTCGCTGTAGCAATCCTCTTGCAAAAAGTGCTTAGCAGCAACCCTCTTGATTTCACTGCAGCCTAAAAGCTGTCTGGCGTCTTCACCATAAGTCGCCAATGGAAGCGCATGATCATTTGTGCCCCAAATAATCTGACGCGGACCTTTAAACGCTGCGACAGCCTTAACGACTCGATCCTCAAAGTCCTGAGTGAGCTCAAAACTACGCATGATACGCAGAAAGCTGCGCCCCTGATCACTCCCGATCAGTAGCTGATAGTATGCCAGGTACTCCTCTTTAGAAAGTTTCTTTGCAAATCCATGAGCGTTCAGAGCAATTGCAAAGCTCTGCGGATTCATCGCAGCAAGCGCTAATTCTCCGATTAAATTCCTTCTGAATATCCCCATCATAGGGTGTGGACGAAACTTTGTTGCCCTAACCATCGTGTTGAGCACCGTTAGTGACTTAACGTGTTCACATAAGTGCCCAAGCACCCCAAATCCAACAGGTCCGCCAATATCATGAACCAACAAGTGAAACTTACTTAGTTTCAACTCTACTATGAGCTTACTGGCATAAACTCCAAGTTGACTCCAGTTGTAATCAAAGGATTCGGGACGGTCCGATAGACCGAGCCCCGGCAAATCAAAGACAATGCCACGCATCCCACTCTGGGCAAGCGCCGGCAGTAATTTTCGATAGCAATATGCCGACGCCGGGACGCCGTGAATGCAGACTACAGGATCTCCCTCTCCCTCGGACCAAACATAGGTTTTAAGCCCATCAACGCTATAGACGGAGCCTTTGTCTCGCCAAGCTTCCACCACTGGTGCGTACTTTATCGTCATAAATACCTCTCCGGAATCCAATATTCAATTATGTGATCTAAGAGATGTGGCCTTGGCTAAAATTTCATCAACCGTCCACTGATCGTCGGCGTAGGTGCCATACTTCAAGTCAACGATGGCGCCGTCACTGTTAATCAGGAAATCCGCGGGCATGCCGAGATTGCCGTTTTCTGGCCTGCGGGTATAGATGCGAGGATCTAGTTCTTTCGTACCTTTAATGGCAGCAATCAAATTTTTCGGATTTAGGTAACCAACCAACGATGTCTCAACACCAAACACCTTGTAGTAATCCTTACCTGGATCAGCGACGCAAGCAAAAGGCAGAGATCCCAGATGATCCTTCATATCTTCTTCTTTGGAGTGGAAGAACACCACCTCCTCGACACCAGCAGCTCTGATCTCGTCGTACCGCTTCATAACTGATCGCATATGCAAATTGCATATCGGACATCCTGCATGACGACGAAACTGGATATGGATAAGAGAGGAACTCTTGTTTGGAATGGCAATCGTTCCACCTTGGATGGTTGAGACGGAAAGATCGTGTATTTTCGATCCAATGCTTAGGCGACTCATTGAAATCCTCGCAATCTAATAAAGGAGCCTCCAAGATCATTTCTGATCGCGGCCGCTATCACCCCATCGACAGCTTCAAACACCCACCCTTATCGGAGCTTTCACTCGGAAACTTTAGGGCATTTACGAGATTATTTTTGAAATCATCTAAATATCTGTAATCAATATATAATTGACGGTTAAAGAACTAACCCAATCAATCAGGAACTAAGTTTTTACTCGGATTCAGCTGACGCTCTTTAGGTACTCGGAAACGCGAGTCGTCAGATCGACGAGGCTAATACCAGTGATCAGAAACCGCTTATCGCGACTGGTCTGACCTCCAAGCAAGCTGATCTGCGACCGCTTCAGAGCAAGTGATTCTCGAATCACATCGACTATAGCATCATTAGCCCGCCCATCTTCCGGGGGAGCTGATACGGCAATCTTGAGCCTTCCTCGGTACTCTCCTTGAATGCCACTACGCCTGGCTCCGGGCTGCGCTCTGACCAACAATATGCAGCCATGCTCACTCGACTCGATCACTCTTTAACTCCATCCGCACTAAACTTCGGCCTACCCTAGTAGCATTCATCAGAATGCATTCATCAGTCGCATTCATCTAGAGATGCTCAATATTCAGGTCCTCTGGCTGCTCAGCAGCGAATGGAACCTCCACCACTACCGCTGTATCAACCTCTTGTCTCCATTCTGCATCAAGTAGCAGAACAGCTCTAGCAGCATCTGCCGGCGGTACTAGAAGGTCAAATTCCCCCGCGGCAAAGCCAAGATCAGCTTCGTCTTCAATCATAGCCAACTTATCGACAACTACCACTCCAGTAACTCCACGATGTAGGAGGAAGGTACGGGCGATCTCGGCCTCCTCGTAGATCGGATAAGTCGCGATGCGGATGAGATCTTTACGGTTTTTAGTGCTCATAAGGTCACCCCGCGTATCAAAATATTCGACCGTAGCAGCCTGTTAACTCGACACCCGGATTACCACCAGTGCCGTCACACCAGTAACCAAACCCGTTATTGTAAGAATTACAACTGTAACTAAACCCAGGGACCGAGAACTCAAAATGCCGCCCTACTTGCAGGTTCCACCAACCGCCCCAAAGGTCGTAGCGAGCCCCCGTAGCAAGGTCAATGGCGCTAAGAGGTCCACTGTAATGGACCGAACCGTTACCACTACCGTCCGCGGTGAATATATAATCCCCTCCCCCCCTGTTTTTACAGTTCCAGCCGATTGCACTCGCTTGGGTCACCATTAAGCCACTCAGCACGATGC